>CABRSG010000023.1 GCA_902473545.1 uncultured Lachnospiraceae bacterium
CCCGCCACGCTGCCGCCGACGGTGATGGAAACGATGATCCAAAGGGGCTTCAGACCGACCGTGCCGCCGAGGATTTTCGGACCAAGATACAGACCGTCAAACTGCTGCAGCAGGAAGATCAGTATTACAAAGCCGAGCGCCGTCAGCGGATTGATGATCAGCAGGATAATAGCGCCGGGCACAGCTCCGATAAACGGTCCGAAATACGGGATCATGTTTGTAATGCCGACGATTACACTGATCAGCAGCGCATACGGCATGCTGAAAATATTCATTAATATAAAACAGAGGACGCCGATTATGGTTGAGTCGATTGCTTTTCCCACAATAAAGTTCGTGAAAATATTGTTGCACTCACCGAGGATATCCATTGTTTTATCAATATAATCCACCGGAACAAAGCTGTACAGCACCCGCTTCATAGAATGAAGAAGCTCTTTTTTATCCGTAATCATGTAAACAGATACGATGATGGCGATCACGAAATTTAACAGCCACTTCGCAATGGAAACGGAAGCATTGTAAATAGCGGGAATCGTGCTGCTGACGAAGGTTTTCAGCGTGTTGATGAGATCCGGAAGGATGTCGTCAACCATCTTCTGCAGCTCGGATACGTCCGCGTTTGGAAAACGGTCCTGCAGATTATCGAAAAAGTCATACGTCATCTCATAGAGCTTCGGCAGATTAGCGATGATCTCTGTGAGGCTGACTACGACCTGCGGGACAATGTATAGAATACAAATCACGATAACGCCGAGCACCAGCAGGTAGGCGAGAATGATCGCTGTAAATTTGCAAACTTTCTGGTTTTTGATCCGGCATGGACCGGACAGGATTTTCACCAGCCATTTAATCAGCGGATTCAGCACAAACGCGATCAGAATCCCCATAAGGAACGGCATTAATATGTTCAAAATATCTTTTACGGTATCCGATACCGCGTGCGGCGTCATGACGACGCGAATAATCAGCGCGCTGATAGCGACAACAACCAGCGCGTAAATACAGATCGTAAAATACTGGTCGTTCGCCAGGAATTTTTTCTGCTTTCCGCCAGTCTTCTTCGAAACCCCGTCGCTTACCGGTTTTTCCGGCGATGGTTTCGCTTCAAATGAATCTTTCATGAAACACCTCCAGACCACAATATAACCAGTATAAAAGGTTTTGGAAATACTTTCAAGACGTTCTGCCAATCTTCACAGAAAATTTAGAAACAGCAGCACGTATTTTAGCCTGCCAGCGGAGCAAGAAAATGCATCATAAGATAGACAACTACAAAAGCGGCAAGCGCGACTGAAATCACCAGAATGACTTTCTGATAAGGATATTTTGCCTTTTCGCAGTGCTTTTCCAGCTCACTTAGTCCGCGCCCTTCTGAAAACGCGACAATTGTGGGCATTCTATGATAAGGAGCGGATAAATTCTATCAAAAGTGTTTTCCATTGCCGTTTTTGCGCTGTCAAAATTGTTTTACATGGTGTATCAGCAGGGGTTCCGGCGGCTTTGTGCTGTTGATTGTGGGGAAAACGCTGCTGTCAGCGTCCGGAGATACGTATTTATCCACGGAAACGGTTAAAGCAGGCAAAGAGCTCCTGCGCCCGCGAAACGGCAAGCCCGCAGGGCACATAAGAGCTGCAGAACGCCTGCCAGCCCTTATTGCGGAGCGTATCCATAATAAGCTGTACGCTTTCCTGCACAGTCTTTCTACCGTCCGATACCTGCTCCAGACCGAAGCGCAGCAGGTAAGCAAGCGCCGTTACCTGCTCGTTGTCGGTGAGCTGCTCCAGATAGCGCACGTTTACGGTTTCTTTGTCAAGCGAGAAGGATTCCAGACTGGAGGCTTTTACCTTCATGTGCTCGTATTTTCCGGTGGAGGCGCCGCCGCGTCCCGCATTGCCGTGTCCGCCGCGGTGCGCATGCTCAGTACGGCGGTATGCCGGAAGGGTGCGGCGGAAGCGGATTTGCGGGTGCGCATCTGCGGAAATGGCAGTCTGCACGCCGGTGCTCAGACACAGCGTCTCCGGGAAATGCGGAGCCTGCGTGTCCGGAGCCGGACGCTGCGCGCAGAGTTCCTTTACGGACGCCGTGATATCGCGGGTATGGTAGCAGTCCATCTGCAGAATGTGATCTGCAACATAGAAAAATGCGCCTGAACTGCCCGCAACCATAATAGTAGAAACACCGGTCTTTTTATAAAGGTCGCCCACCCGTTCAATAAACGGTGTGATCGGCTCTTTTTTCCGGCTGATAACCTGCTGCATAAAATCGTCGCGCACCATGAAATTGGTGGCGGAGGTATCCTCATCGATCAAAAAGAGACGTGCACCCGCTTCAATGCTTTCCACGACGGCGGCAGCCTGCGAGGTACTTCCGCTGGCATCCTCTGTGGAAAATACAGTTGTGTCTTTACCGTTTGGCAAATCGTTAATAAATAGAGAAATATCGACATTCCGCACGCAGCGTCCGTCCTCGGCGCGCAGCTTTACGGCAGTGTCGTCTGTGATCACATATTCTCTTCCGTCACCGGCAATGTGGTTGTAAATGCCGGACTGGATTGCCTCTAAGAGCGTAGATTTTCCGTGATAACCGCCGCCCACGATCAATGTGATGCCCTGCGGAATTGCCATACCGGTAATGTTTCCGTGATGCGGAAGCATCAGCGTCTGCTCCATGGATTCCGGTGAGGTAAACGGCACGCAGTCCTTCATTGGGAGCTCGGAAATGCCGCTTTTACGCGGAAGAACAGAGCCGTTTGCGAGGAAGGCAACCAGATTTTTCTCTCTTAAAAGTCTGCGGATTTCCTCCTGGTCCTCCGCAAGAAATACCGTCTGCTGAACCTTCTGTTTGTCCAGCTTTTGATAAAAAAGGCTGTTTTCCATGCAGCGGGGCAGAAATTCGAACAGGATTTTTTCCAGCTCCCCGGCGTTGATGGTTCTTCCGAAAGCCGGGAAACCGACATGGAAGCGCACGATCAGCTTATCTGCTGTTATCTGGCAGGCACTGCGTTCCAAAACCTCCTGCCCGCAGCGGCTGATGGACAAAAGCCCGCTTTTGCCGGAACCCTTCGCCTTGAAATTATAGGTCTCAAATTGTTTTGCAAGCTGCCGGGTGAGAAAATCCTGCAGTGCAATACGCATACAATCCTTTTTGTAGTACGCTTCGGGAAATCCTGCGCGTGCCAGCGGGATTTCTGTGTGCAGAGCGGACGGCGATGCGAAGGGATCGCCCTGCACGTGGTCGATGACAAGCGCATAAAGCGGAAACTGCCAGCTTCCGCCAAGCGATTTATACGCCGGGTAGCTTTTGTGATCAACTGAGCGCAGCAGGGTGCGCAGATCGTTTGAAGATTTCATGTGATATTCCTCCTGTTAATATGAGTAATGTTGCTTTTTAGGCAGTATGAGTGTACAAAGTGTTTTATTTAACTTTATAAGTGCCGGTAATAAAATATGGCGAGCTGCGTGCGGTCGCGCAGACCAAGCTTGTCAAGAATAACGCTTAAATAGTTGCGCACGGTACCCTCGCTGAGAAACAGGGCGTCTGCGATTTCCCGGTTGGAGCAGCCGTTGGCGACCGCTTTGATGATTTCAAATTCTTTTGGAAGAATCCCGTATTTCTCATAATCAAAGGGATTTTTACGCTGCAGAAGATCCGGGATCCGGTGTATGATCTCGCTGCCGAAAACGGTCTGCCCATTGCAGACCGCACGGATCGCCGGAAGAATGCTTGCGTAGTCCTGTTTCAGAAGATACCCTTTTGTGCCGGTTTTTAAGGCGCGAATGATGTATTCGTCGTCGGAAAAGGTGGTAAGGAGCAGGATTTTCGCCTGCGGAAAGTTACTTAATATTTTCGCGGAAGCGTCAAGCCCGTCCATATCCTTCATGCGGATATCCATCAGAAGAAGATCGGGCTGCAGCCGGGCATACAGCGCGATTGCTTCCTGTCCGCTGCTTCCGGTTCCGATAACTTTTATTTCCTCATCTGTTTCCAGAATGGTTTTTAATGCTGCAGTGACGAGTGCATCATCGTCAATCAATAAAATATCCATTTTCTGTCAAATCCTTTTTGTTACTTATTATATTGGGACATCGGAATCGTAATAAAAACACAAAAACCCTGATTCCGAAAAATCTGCATGGTTCCCTTTAGGGACGCCACACGGTTCTGCATATTAAAAAGTCCAATGCCGCCGTGAACGGAAGTGTCACCGATGTTTCCATGGAAAAAAGAGTTCACCCTGCTAAATTCGCTGTCAAAAGATGAGAAGCTTACGCCGCCTGTTCCGGTTCCGTTATCGGAAATGGAGAGCCGGTAGAAAGCGGGGTGTTCCTGCGCTGTAATCCTGGCTTTAGTCGCATTGCTGTGCCGTGAAATATTCACCAGCGCTTCTTTGACAACGGCGATAAAGCAGTATTTTATATCCGCCGGAACGTTGGCGGACATATCATATTCAAGCGAGACGGGACAGAACGTGAAATCATCTGCCAGGGCGCGCAGCGAGCTTTCCAGATTTACGGAGCGGTCATGAAGGTCGTGGACGCTCTCGCGAATGCTGTTCATTGCCAGATTCAGCGTTTCGTCAAGCTGGCAGATCGATTCGGACAACGCAGCATCTTTGTTGACTGCTTTCAGCGCTCCGACCATTAAAATGGAGCGCGTCAGCATATGACCGACATTGTCGTGGATTTCCCGCGCGATGCGGTTGCGTTCCCCAAGGGTTGCCGCGTAGATCTCATAATTCTGTTTTTCCAGAAGAGACTGGTTTTTCTCCTGCAGAAGCAGCTTTATCTCCGTGTCGTCGTCGTGGGTCTTTCGGTAGGTAGCGGACAGCGTTTCATAGGAATCCGTTTTCTGACGCAGCAGGGCAGAGAGAATACAGCCCACGCAAATGAAAAACAATACCTGTGGTCTGCGGGTGGAATCCGTCTGAAACGGAAAACCCGTCTGAAACAGAAAGCCCATCCGGAATGGGAAACTCATCTGAAACGGAATATTTATCAGGTACGAAAAAAACGTCTGGAATAAAAGTCCTGCAATAGCAGTCAATCCGGGGAGGTATGCAGCCGCTGCCGAAAACATACCGGAGAAGCGATCTGCACGCCAAAGAGAAAGACCGACGTGTGGTTTTTCCTGCCACGGAAAGTAAAAGGAAAACAATACCAGCGGCAAAAACAGCACAAGCGGCGAAAAGAAAAAGAGTGCCGCTGCAAACCCCATGGTGACGGCGCACCGCACCCGGGGATCGGGATATACATATAAAAACATACTGACGCTGACCGCCAGAAAAAAGGCGGACACAAAGGCTGTTTCCAGCGGAAGAAAAAGCAGGCTGCACAGGCAGTACAGCAGCAGAATACAGCGGTCGGTCAGATATTTCATGTGAGGTTCCTTTCTGCGGATGCCCATATGCTTACGTCGGGGTATTTGACTTTACCGGGAGAGATCCGCTGCAGCAGGATAAAGCTCTGACGAGCTGCGTGGGTAAGCCGCACGGACATCCTGCTCTCAAAGTGTAGCACATTTTACAGCAAAATGTAAACTGTCATTCAGGAGAAGGAGTGTTATTACTCTCTCTTTAAATATATGGAGGACTACAGGCAAAGTTATGAAGTTCACCAGGGAAGATGCGAGAAGAAGGGTACTGAATTGTGCCAAGCAATATCAGCAGAAACTTTTGAATAAAAGATTTTGGTTTCGCTGTTTAGTATAAGAAATAACTTTCATCGCATGAGGAAACGGTCGTTAGCTGCCAAGAAAAGATAAATAAGCGTGAGAAAGTGACGTATGTTTTTTTGTGTGAGGTGAGCATGATTGGGCAGCCTGAGATGCCTTTTCCCAGCCGGTAATAGCAGGATCCGGAAAAAGTGGCGTGAAGCCAGTTCTTCTTACCGGGGACAATCAAAATGCCGCTTGTGCCATTGCCGGGCAGCTTAAAATACTACAGACGCCAAGTACCACTATTCTGTTTTAAAACAAATTTACTCTTGACAATTTAGGCGGTCTTCTATATAGTATGCATAGCATATTATATAGGAGGTCGCACTTTGTGTACTCAATAAAAGAGACGATTTGTTTTAAGCTTATGCTTGCCCGTGACAGGGTTCACGAGTATACCAAACCATATTTCCAGGAGATCGGTATAACCTATGGGAATTATGTGACGCTATTGTTTTTGTACGAGAATCCGGGAATTACACAAATAAGGCTTGCGGAACTCAATCACAAAGACAGGAATGTTATGGTTCAAACGATTGACAAGTTTGAAAAAAAGAATTATGTGAAACGTATACGTTCGGAAAATGACAGGCGTGCCTATACCTTATATTTAACGGAACAAGGGGAAGAAATTGTCAGGAAATATTGGGACATCGTGATTGATGCTGAAAAATTTTTATTTAAAGATATCTCTGATGCGGAACTGGCGATTTTTCGATCTGTCCTTGACAGAGTGTGTGATTAAAAGAGGAGGCACCGTATGGAAAACCAAAAAGTGATTTCAGAAAACCCAATGGGCTATAAGCCGGTTTCTAAACTTTTATTTTCCCTTGCCGTACCTGCGGTTATTGCAAATATAGTAAATGCGCTTTATAACATTGTTGACCAGATTTTTATCGGGCAGGGAGTCGGCTATTTAGGAAACGCTGCTACGAACATAGCTTTTCCGATCACTACAGTTTGTATGGCGATCGGGCTTATGACAGGCTTGGGTTCTGCCGCGACATTCAATCTGGAATTGGGGCGCAATAATTCTGATAATGCAAAAAAGAGTGCCGGTACCGCCGTTTCAATGCTTATCGCATGCGGACTTTTTATCTGTATTATTGTAAGAAGCTGTTTGAATCCACTTATGATTGCTTTTGGAGCAACTGACCGGATTCTCGATTATTCTATGGAATATGCCGATATTACATCCTTTGGCATTCCATTTCTCCTGCTCTCTACAGGTATAAACCCTTTGGTACGGGCAGATGGAAACGCAGCGTATTCCATGATGGCCGTTATAGCGGGAGCTGTTCTGAATACGATTCTTGACCCTTTGTTTATTTTTGTGTTTCACATGGGGATTTCCGGAGCGGCATGGGCGACTGTGATCAGTCAGATCATATCTGCGCTTTTATTGTTATTGTATTTTCCAAGATTTAAAACGGTAAAATTTTGTTTAAAGGATTTTATTCCAAAAATATCTTTTATCAAAAGGATCGTCTCGTTAGGTTTTACTTCTTTTATATTTCAGTTCTCAACAATGATCATTCAGATCGTTACAAATAATCTTTTGAGGACTTATGGAGAACTGTCAATTTACGGAAGCGATATTCCAATCGCTGTTGCAGGAATTATTTCCAAAATAAATGTTATTTTTACTTCGGTTGTATTAGGCATTGTACAGGGTTCCCAACCGATCTGCAGCTTTAATTATGGAGCGCAGCAATATGGCAGGGTAAGGGAAACCGTAAAGCTGTTATTGAAATCAACATTTATAATTTCTGTTGCTATATTTGCTATATTTCAAATTTTCCCGGCACAGATTATATCTCTGTTTGGAACCGGAGATGAACTGTATTTTGAATTTGCCACAAAATATATGAGAGTTTTCCTGTTCTTTGTATTCTTAAATGGAATGCAGATTGCGATAACAACCTTTTTCCCTTCGATTGGAAAAGCTGTAAAAGGTGCGTTTTTGTCATTGTCAAAGCAGATAATTTTTTTATTGCCGCTTTTGATAATACTGCCGCATTTTTTCGGTATAGATGGAATTATGTATGCCACCCCAATTTCTGATTTTATAGCTTTTTTCATAGCAGTCATATTGCTGTTTATGGAACTAAAAAAGATGCCGCTATAAATGAAAAGGTGAAGAAATACAGTATGCTTCAATATTAATTAGGAGATAGTACCATGCTTACACCAATGCAGACAAGAAATACTGCCCGCATTGGCTTTGTAGCTGCCGGATAACATGTGAAAATGAGATGGAGGATAAAATATCATGTACGAATTATGCCAGGTTGGAGAAAATTCTTTTTATATTCAAAGTCCTGCGAAAATAGGTCTTGTAAAATTAAACGAAACAGATGTGTGCTTAATTGACAGCGGAAGTGATAAAGAGGCAGGGAGAAAGGTAAGGCAGCTTCTGGATAAGAATAAGTGGAAGCTGACAGCCATTTACAATACGCATTCCAATGCGGACCATATCGGCGGAAACCGGTATTTGCAGGGACAGACGAAATGCCGGATCTTTGCACCCGGTATAGAATGTGATTTTACAAGGTCGCCTGTTCTGGAGCCGGCATTTTTATACGGCGGTTTTCCGCCGAAGGATTTGCGGCACAAGTTTTTACTGGCGCAGGAAAGTGAAGCGGAATATCTCACGGAAAACAGCCTTCCGGAGGGGATGAATGCGATTCCTT
This sequence comes from uncultured Lachnospiraceae bacterium, assembly GCA_902473545.1. Classification (GTDB taxonomy): domain Bacteria; phylum Bacillota; class Clostridia; order Lachnospirales; family Lachnospiraceae; genus Marvinbryantia. Next base: position 8,409 of record CABRSG010000023.1, read on the forward strand.
TACCGGGGCATTTCTTTAACATGGTCGGCTACCGGACAAAGGATGATGTGATTTATCTTGCAGACTGTTTATCGAGCAAAGAAACTCTGGAAAAGTATCAGATTGGATTTGTATATGATGTTGCGGCATATCTGGATACTCTGCGTATGGTAAAGGGACTAAAGGCAGCCATGTTTGTGCCTGCTCACGCAGAAGCGACGGATAATATAGCCGGACTGGCGCAGTACAACATTGACAAGGTACTGGAAATCGCGGATAAAATCACAGACATATGCAAAAGCCCGGTCTGCTTTGAAAAGGTGCTGCAGAGGCTGTTTAACGACTATTCCCTGACCATGAATTTTGAGCAGTATGTGCTTGTGGGGAGCACGGTGCGTTCTTATCTTGCGTGGCTGAAAGACACGCAGCGGATAGATGTGATTTTTGAAAACGGACAGCTTCTCTGGAAAAGCAGAGAATAAAAAACATCACACAAATGATTACCATACAATAAGACTGCGGGGCAGGAGGAATGATGATGGTTCCTCCTGTCCCGCTATTTCTCTGCTGCAGAAATTTCACTTTCCTTCGTACAGCATTTTCCGGGTGTCGGATTATGTCACAAACGGGTTTTTGTCTATTGTAAAGAAATTTTGGATTTATTATAATATTGATGAGCGATTTTGAAAGTGCGAAGCGCGTAAAAATCGATGGAATCTCATTTGTCGGGCAACTCATATGCAAAAAACAGAAGAGTGAGCCCTGGGGCGGTAAGCTTCAGAGCGGGAAGGAGCGGTTTGTATTGAATATTTTATTTACAGTAAACAGAGGATATATGGAGCATGTGCTGGACTGTATACGGTCGATTGTGAGATTCCCGTCTGAGGACGGATACGATATCTATATTTTACATTCCGACTTGCAGGAACAGGACAGAAGCAATGCCGCCGCGCAGGTGGAGGATGGGGATACAAGGCTGCATTTCCGGTTTGTGGAGCCGTCCGTATTTGCCCCCTTTCCGGAGAGTGAGAGATATCCCAGATTAATTTACTACCGTATTTTTGCCGCCTCCCTGCTTCCGCCGGAGATGGACAGGATTCTGTACCTGGATGGCGATACGATTGTCATCAATCCGCTGGATGAGCTGTACAACATGGAATTTGAGGGCAACTATTTTCTGGCGTGTACGCATGTGCGGAAATTCCTAACGAAGGTAAACCAGTACCGGCTCGGTATGGAGGAAGTGAGCACCTATATCAACAGCGGGGTTCTGCTGATGAATTTAAAGGAATTAAGAGAAAAGCAGGATTTTGAAGAAATCGTGTCGTTTGTGAAGAAGCGGGGACGGTATCTCACCCTGCCGGACCAGGATATCATAACTGCCCTGTACGGAAACAAAACGGGAATTCTGGACACTATGAGATATAACCTGAGTGACAGGATGATTTCCGTCTACAATACGGAACCGGTCGTTATCCATTATTACGGAAAGCAGAAGCCGTGGAAAAAACCATATCTGGGGATACTGGATGTTTTTTATCGGGAGCTGAAGGAGGAAGCGCCGGGAGAAATCTGCGGCGCCGTCCAAAATGAACCGGAAGCATAACGGGGAAGGGGATAAGAATCCGGAGACGTAATAAGGCGGAAACACCGGCGCCGGAAGACCCCGGAAAGCCTGCCGGAGGCCGAGAAGGAGAGGATTTGTTATGGCAAAGAAGGAATCAAGGCGGAGGCGTTCCGCAGGGCGCTTGGATACGATGTGCAGGTTGATAAAAACGGGCATCTGATGGGCGCTGCTCCAACAACTGCGAAATCAAGTGCGTTTACCGCGACGATGTGCTGATAGACAGATGGGGAAACTAGCTCTAATGAGATTATTAAAGAAATTAAGCCCGTCCCTGCGGGGAAAAGCGTTTGTCATTGAATGGAAGGTGTCGAAGAGAATCGATGATTTGGAAAAAGACGCTGAAATTGCCATCCGGCAGATTCACGACAGGGAATACATAAAAGAACTGCAGGCAGAAGGATACCGTGATATTACCTGCTACGGGATTTCCTTTTTCCGGAAGGACTGTGAAGTGCGGCTGGATGAAGCGTAAGCCCCTGCCTTTACACCTATCCATATACTCGTTGTATAAAAATATGAAGGACGGAGGAGAATATGATGCTGGATATGATAGAACTGTATTATTTCAGCCCTACAGGCGGAACGAAAAAAACGGGAGAAATTTTTTGTGAAGCGATTGCCCGGAAAGTAAAAACGGTAAATCTGGGGCTGTACGGCAAAGCAGCAGAGGAGCCGGAGGGCGAAGTGATCGTTGTGGCCGTGCCTGTTTTCGGAGGCAGAGTTCCGTCTGCTGCAGCAGAAAAGCTGGCGGAACTGGAAGGATGTGGAAAAAGAGCAGTTACGCTGGCTGTTTATGGCAACCGGGATTATGAGGATGCCCTGCTGGAGCTGAACCGCCTTATGGAGGAGAGGGACTTCTGTGTGACAGCATCTGCCGCTCTGATTGCACAGCATTCCATAACTCCGGAGGTCGGTAAAGGCAGACCGGATGAGCAGGATAGAAACTCCATTCTTGTATTTGCGGATAAAGTGCTGGAAAAGCTGGAGCATGGTTCTAAGGCTTTGGTAAAGGTTCCGGGAAACTATCCGTACAAGAATAAAATGAATGTTCCGTCAGCGCCGGTTTCTCTGGCTTCCTGCAGCCGGTGCGGGAAATGTGTGTCCTTCTGTCCGACCAGGGCAATCCGGATAGAAGAGGACGTGGTGGCAACTGATATTGAAAAGTGTATTTTATGTATGGGGTGTACGGCTGTCTGTCCGGAATATGCGCGCGTGCTTATGCCGCAGCTTCAGGAAATGATGGACCGGAAGCTGGAACCGTTCCGGACAATCCGCAGAGAAAATGAATACTTTTTATAAAGGATGAAGCGGAGGGAAGAACGTGAAAGAAAACAAATACGATGAGAAACTGTTTTTTGAAAAGTACAGCCAGATGGAGCGTTCGCAGACGGGTCTGCAGGGAGCCGGGGAGTGGTCGGAGCTGAAGAAAATACTTCCCTGCTTTCGCGGCAGACGGGTGCTGGATCTGGGCTGCGGATATGGCTGGCATTGCAAATATGCTGTAGAGAACGGGGCGATGTCTGTTCTGGGAACGGATATTTCCCGGAAAATGCTGGAGGCTGCGCAGGAGAAAAACAGTGATTCCAGAATAGAATACCGGCGTATTGCGATGGAGGACCTGGTTTTTCCGGAGGGAGCATTTGACGTGGTACTAAGCTCGCTGGCATTTCACTATGTCCGGGATTTTGAGCCGCTGATAAAAAATATAGCGGTGTGGCTCAAATCCGGCGGAGAGCTGGTGTTTTCGGTGGAGCATCCGGTTTTTACCGCTTATGGGACACAGGACTGGTATTACGACCGGAACGGGGAAATCCTTCATTTCCCGGTGGATAATTACTATTACGAGGGAAAACGGGAAGCGGTATTCTTAGGCGAAAAAGTGACGAAATATCACAGAACGCTGACGACATATCTGGAAACGCTGCTTAAAAACGGATTTATGCTCCAGCATGTCATAGAACCGCAGCCGCCAGAGGAAATGATGGACCTTGCCGGTATGAAGGATGAAATGCGCCGCCCCATGATGCTGCTGGTGTCAGCGAAAAAGAAATAATTTTTTCTTCGGAATCCATGCAATATGGGTTCCATTTCTTTTGAATTTCTGAAGATGATACGGTTATCATGATACAGGCAAAGAGGCTTTGGTGAATGTCCGATTATTTCTTGACTTTTGTAAAAATGTATGATTAAATATTTCAAATGCATTGATTAGAAACAGTAGATATTCGAATCCGTCAGAGAAGAGTCGGTTGGTGCGAGACTTTTGGAAATTTGAATGTTGAACCGGTCTAGGAGCAGCAGAAGCCAAAGCTGAGCAATATCAGAAACTTCTGACGGAGGTCACCGTTATCAGAGACATGTGAGTGATAGCTTGCAATGAGTGCAGATAATAATCTGAATTTAGGTGGTAACGCGGATCTTATTCGTCCTAAGTATAATTTTTATACTTGGGATTTTTTTATGCATGAATGCCGCTGTGAATCTCACAAAGACCATTTATAAATCATAGAAAGGATGAGAGAAATGAAGATTAAAAATTTAGTAGGGCAGAGATTTAAAGAAAGACCGGCAGATTGTGTTATTGACAGTCATGCATTAATGGTACGTGGCGGATACATGAAATATGTTGGCAGTGGTATTTTTTCAGAATTTCCGGCTTTAAGAAGAGTTACTTCAAAAATCGAAGCGATTATTAGAGAAGAAATGAATGCTATTGATGGACAGGAGGTTTTATTTCCCGTTGTAATGCCGGCAGAACTTTGGCAGGAATCGGGACGTTATGACAGTATTGCAAGCGAGTTGGTTCGTTTTCAAGACCGAAATAAATCTAAAATGGTGCTTGGCATGACCCATGAGGAAGCTGCTGTACAGCTTGTAAGAGAGTATGGTCAGTCTTATCAGCAATATCCATTTATGATTTATCAGATCCAGAGAAAATTCAGAGATGAAGCCAGACCAAGGGCCGGTATGATACGTGTACGTGAATTTACAATGAAAGATGCATATTCGTTTCACACATCACAGGAGGATTTAGATCAGTATTATCAGAAATGCTACGATGCCTACAACCGAATTTTTAAACGAGTGGGAATTCCAGAGGTAGTAACCGTTGCTTCAGACTCAGGGATGATGGGAGGAAATATTTCACATGAGTATATGTTGCTAAATGAAGTTGGCGAAGATTCTATTGTATTGTGTTCCGCTTGCGACTACAGAGCCAATATGGAAGCAGCCGAAAATATTGTAAAAAATATCTCTAATAATGCTTTTTCATCACTTGAGTGTATCGAAACACCAGATTGCAAGACGATTGAAGATGTTTGCAATTTTTTAAAGAGTGATGTTTCTGCGTCATGCAAAGCAGTTGTTTATCAGAAAAATGCAGATGACACTTATGTAGTTGCATTTGTGCGCGGAGATTATGAAGTGAATGAAACAAAGCTTCGTAATTTGGTGGGAGAAGATATTCATACGGCTGAAATTACGGAGGATTCCCCATTGGTTGCAGGCTATATCGGACCATATGAGCTTTCGGATCAGGTTGATTACTATTGCGATTTATCGTTAAAGGGGATTGATAGTCTTGTGGCCGGAGCAAATAAAGAAGGCTTCCATTATGTAGGATTAAATCTGGAAAGAGATATCAGGGATGCAGCATTTGTGGATATCGCAAAAGTAAAAGAAGGCGGTATCTGTCCATACTGCGGCAAGCCTGCATTAACCATTAAGAGGGGTATAGAGGTAGGTAATATCTTTCAGCTTGGTACAAAATATAGCAAGAGTATGCATATGCAGTATGTTGATAAGGATGGTGCCAGTCATAATCCTGTTATGGGATGCTATGGAATCGGTATTGGACGCCTTGCTGCTTCCGTATGCGAAGCGAAGCACGATGACTATGGCCCCATATGGCCAATTTCTATTGCTCCCTGGGAAGTTCATATCTGCTGCATTCGTCCTGATGATGAAGAGACAAAGAAAACAGCGGATACTCTATATGAGGAGCTGAAGAAACGCAGAGCGGAAGTTATTTATGATGATAGAGAGGGCATCAGAGGCGGACAGATGTTTGCAGATGCAGACTTGTTGGGTGTACCTATTCGTGTTATTATCAGTCCTCGAAATTTGCAGAATAATAAAATAGAAATAGCTACAAGAAATAAGGCTGTTAATACGGCTGTAGATATTTCAGATAGTTTAGAATATATTTTAGAGTTGAAGAAACGATTATATTTAGAACTAAATGCCTAAGTTACTTTTTGAAACTGATCTTCTTAAAGAAAAACTGTAAGTCTTGAAGAAAATCATAAAAGTGCGTAAAATAGGGCAAAACGAGGCATTTTAGGAGGAAAACTTTTGTAGGGTTCCGATAAGCGAAAAATATCATTCCGATACCGTTGAGTGAGTTATGAAGAGGAGAAAAATATGGTTTTAAAAATCGCATTGCTTCAGTTGCTTCCAGGGAACAATTTGGAAGAGCAATTTAAGA
>CABRSG010000024.1 GCA_902473545.1 uncultured Lachnospiraceae bacterium
CGACTCCGATGCCCAGATCCCGGATATCAGCCCATTTACAGTCCCTGCGGTAGGCGAGGGCCAGATGTATGCAGCCGTACAGACCGACAAGGCACGAAACCAGCACGGCGTCGCCGGGAGCCAGCACCATCGTCAGAATCGGCATGGCGATCATGATCGCTCCTATGCCGGTGGCGCCTCCGATAATGCCGCCCAGCAGCCAGCCGACAAAAACCGCGGTGTTCACCCAGACATTATCCATTGCGAAAACTCCGGAAACAGCAGATATGGCACAGTTAGCATCTTTCCCGGAAAAAGAGCGCTGAATACGCTGTTTCCGTATATCCATGGACTGTTTCAGCAGACTTCCTCGCCGAACACAGGGAAAGATTGTCCGAGCCGAGTCGAAATCTCTTACCTTTGGAGACTATTCATGTCCACAGGGCAGCGAGTCCTGAAACATTCACCTTAAATCAGAAAATCATCGAAAGTGTGAATGTCTCGCGAGTCCTCACAGTGTGACGCTCTGGCGGTAGAGCCGATGGTATCAAAAAAAAATTGACACCTATATCAGTTTTCCGTGAATTGTTGCTCGTTATTTTTTTTATTAATGTTCCCGCATGCTGATTTTTATCCGCCGCTTCAGCGCAGCATGCCATCTTAGCCTTCGGCCCCGCGAAATGCGGGTCTGCCTCCGGTCAGACCCTCAATCCATCGCAAGGAGTACGCCATGATCCCCGCGCCACATACCGACCGCCCTTTTTCTCTGTTTTACCAGATTGTTTCAAAAGCAGCTCTGACTCTGGGCGCGGCTGCCCTGGTACTGCTGGCAATCCCCGTGACGCTGGATATCGTGCTGCGCCATACCGGAACATATTTCGCCGGGGCTTTTGAAATTCAGGAACTCATGATGGGGCTGCTTACCGTCTGCGGCATGATTGTCATTGCCTGCCGCGACAGACATATCGCCATTGATTTTTTCTACGCCAAATTCCCGGCAGGTCTGCAACAATTTCTTGATGCCCTGTTTGAGTTCATGGGATTCGTGTTTTTTTCCATGCTGGGCTGGCAGATTCTGGTCCTCGCGGCGGAAAAGTCCTCCGGAGGAGAGATGACCCCGGTCATGCATATCCCGCTCTTCATTCCCGTCTTTCTTTTCGGGTGCTGCATGAGTCTTTTTGCGCTGACGCTGCTGGTCAACTGTCTTGAAAAATTCCGCGCACTGCGCTGTGCAGGAAAAAGCCGCAATATCCCCGCCGTCCTGCTCATCACAGCTCTGGCCGCCGCTCTGCCATGGATTCTGGAATCCGCTTCCATGGATATCTCCCGTTCGCAGCTGGGGGTCTTCGGCATGCTGGGGTTCATGCTTATTCTTTTTCTGGGCTTTCCTCTCGGGTACGCCATGGGCATTTCCGGATTCCTTGGTCTGCTGTGCCTGAACCCGGACATCATCGCCCAGTTCAGCACACTGAGCCAGACTTCCTATAACGCCGCATTTTCCTCCACCATGGCCGTCGTGCCGCTTTTCTGCCTTATGGGTGAACTCTCCGTCATTTCCGGCATCAGCGGCGACATGTTCAGCGCAGCACGTATCTGGATGGGAAGGACTCCGGCCTCTCTCGGCATAGCCGGCATTACCGGATGCGCGGGGTTTGCCGCCATTTGCGGCGACAGCCTGGCCACGGGCGTGACCATGGCTTCCGTCGCTCTGCCAGAAATGCGCAAACAAGGCTATGATCCCGCCTTCTCCTGCGCCGCACTGGCCTGCGGAGGCACGCTGGGAGTGCTTATTCCCCCGAGCCTCAGCTTCATCATTTACGCCATCATCACGGAAACATCCACCGGCAGACTGTTTATGGCAGGAGTCGTGCCCGGTCTCATGCTTACCAGCATGTTCATCCTCCTACTGCTCTTCATGGCGCGTCGCAGACCGGATCTTCTGCCCCGGGGCCGGGCGTATTCCATGGAAGAGAAATTCCGTTCGCTTAAAGGCATTGTCGCCATCATCCTCCTCATTTTCATCATCATGGGCGGCATACTGGTCGGGTTCTTCAGCGCGACGGAAGCGGGTGCCATCGGCTCAGTGGCCGTATGGCTTTTCGCTCTGACCATGGGCCGCATCAGCTGGCGTCAGACCCTGCTCTGCCTGGAAAACACCGTCTACATCGCAGGAAAGCTCATGTTCATTCTCATGTGCGTCTCTCTGCTGGGCGTGTTCATTGCCTATACCCGCATTACGGCAAATATGACCAATGCAGTGGCCGGGCTGGCTGTGAGCCGCTATGTCATTCTCGCGGCCATCATCGGCTTCTATGTCCTCATGGGCTGTATGATGAACGTACTGCCTCTGCTTCTGCTCACCCTGCCCACCATCTTTCCCACCGTACAGGCTCTGGGCTTCGATGCCGTCTGGTTCGGCGTTATTATCGTGCTGCTGACTGAAATGGCCGTCATCACGCCGCCGGTGGGCATCAACGTGTTCGGTATCGGCTCCATGGCCCGTGATGTTCCCCTGGCTGCAATTTTCAGGAATGTCTGGCTGTTCTTCGGCTGTATCGCATTCCAGATTTTCCTCATTATCCTTTTCCCTCAACTTGCCCTGTGGCTTCCCGGCCTCCTTTTCCAATAGCGCGTTTCCGCTTGCCGCCGCAATTCGCGCCATACAGCTCCGGCATCAGGCATACCCTCTGCGGGACGGAACATCTGTCTGAGCGGCAAAAGCTTCAACATCAACATATGCAAGGAGGACTCATGAAAAAGGCTTTATCTGCATCCCTGCTAGCCTTGGCACTATGCCAGCCTGCCCCGGCAAACGCCGCGAAAACCTATGAGCTGACCTTCACCAGCGAAGGCTACCGCGAAAACCATGTGGTGTTTGTGAATGTATGGAAGCCCTGGATGGAAGAAATAGAGAAGCGAAGTCAGGGGCGTTTGAAAATTGTCTTCTACAGCCCCGGCACCATCTGCTCGTCCAAGGAAGTTCCGGACGCCGTCATCAAGGGACGCGTTGACATAGGGCATAGCCTGTTCGGAGCCAACCCCGGCCTCTATGGCTATGCCGACACCGGCGAGGCCAACATCCCCGGCGTGAACAGCATGGCTGCTTCCATGGGCTTCCACAGCTACATCAACGAGAATGAATGGGTGAAGAACGAACTTGACAACGACAGGACAAAACTGCTCGCCGTATGGAGTACCGGCCCCATGATGGTCTGCTCCACATCCCCCATGACGAAAGTATCCGACTTCAAGGGCAAAAAGATCGGCTACCACACTTCCGGCGGGGACAGGATCATCACGGCGCTGGGCGGCGTACCCGTACCAGTTTCTCCTCCAGATATCTACATGAGCGTGCAGCGCGGCCAGACCGATACCCAGTTCTTTGCGCTCACCATTCTCCAGCCCTTCCGCCTGTATGAGGTACTCTCCGACATCATGGACTTTCCCATGGCTCCCGGCTACCACTACCTGATCATGAACCGCAAGGTATGGGACGAACTCCCCGAGGATCTGCGTGCGATACTTGATGAAAGCACGGGAGAAACCATGTCCCGCCAGGTGGGAAGCATCATCGACGCGGAAATCGACACCTCTCTGGAATGGGTGCATGACAACGACAAATGCACTCTGAACGTAATGTCCAACAACGAACAGGCGAAAATGCGGGACGCTCTCGCTCCGTTCAGGGCCGCCTGGGTGGCGGATCGTGAAAAACGCGGGCTTACGCGGGCGAAGGAAGCCATTGATTTGTTTGCCGCCTGCATGGAACGGGCCAACGCCGAATACGGGCAGTAACGCTCCCTCCACTCGAGTTCCTTTCAACCACGGACGACCTGTGGAGCCTTCCCTTCAGGGAAGGCTCCTTTCTTCATACAATCAAACCGCCCCTTCAATGGGCGGTCATGACTTATGCCCAGCATCCCGCTCCGGCATCGGATGTCACTGCCGTCAGCGTTCTGCGAACGGCCTCCAGCACCACGCTTTCGGAAGAACGCGGCCTGCGGGGATAGATAAGCCATATCCGGCCGGGCATGGGAAAATCCTCCACATCCATGCCGCGCAGATTGCGCCCCCAGTCTCCCGGTGCCCGCAGAACGCTGCGGGGCAATACTGCCGCAATGCCGCTCTCCATGGAGATGAGGCGCAGAAGATTTTCCTGTTCGGGAATATGAATAATGCCTGCCGGAGAAAAATACTTGCAGATGTCGCGATACACGAAGAAGCGATCCCGCTGCGGATTCCAGGCCATGCGCAGTTCCGCCAGATGCCTCAGAGCAAGGCGCGGCAGGGAGGCAAGGGGATGTTTGCGGTTCAACACCACAACGCAGCCATCTTCCGGGCCTACCTCGGCTTCCATGTCATTCTGGAGGAGCTGAATGCGGTATGAGCTTTCCACTCGCTCGTTCACGCAGGTAATCAGACCCGGCATGCGCTTGTCCACCACCGTACGGAAAACCTGCTCCACAAAGGATTCATACAGATCGAAATAAATATGCGGATACTCCTTCTTGACCTGAAGGACAATCTGCGGCACCAGCCAGCGCATCAGCGTGGTGGATGCGCCCAGTTTCACCATCACCGTATCAGTTTCTCGTGAATGAAGGAGGCTATGCCACCGGCGCACCATATCTCCCATCTTTTGTGCATCAGTATAGACGATTTCTCCGTTTGGCGTGGGTGATACTCCGGAGGGGGAACGGGTGAGCAGCGGGTATCCCAGTTCCTTTTCCAGAGAAGATACTCCCGCACACAGCGTCTGGGGACTGACATCCAGACGCCGGGCCGCTCTGTTCAGTGACTTACATTCCACGGCATGCACAAAATATTCAAGATGGCGAAGACGCATTTTCCTGCCTCCTTGTCCGCCCCCTCTCCCGGCGTCCCCCCGGGGAGACGTGCCCGCCTGTACGTCCTGGCCCGCGGGAGAAAGATCATATCATGATATCAAAAAAAATGGCTCTATTTAGATCGGCTGTTGATATTTAGGCATAGGGGAACAAGATCGAGTAGCGAGTTAAAAAACCTGAATCTTTTCGAAAACCAGAAGCTCATTTTTCGTTAAACAAGCACTCTGAAATAAATCTCAGAGTGCTTGTTTTTATTATTTTAGGCTCTATTTAGATCATGAGTTGATAATGCGATCATAGCCCGCGCCGCACACACAAAAAAAATTGAAATTGATTTTCAACGAAAAAAGGATTCAAAACTCTTCTGCTGTCAAAACGTGCTGATCTAGTCCTAGAAAATTGGCATACTTCTTGCATAATCTAATAGTGTTTTCCTTTGTGGGAATGATATTGTGCCTGTCACTTATTAAAGTATGGTATGAATCATGGATATCGATAAATTTAAGAAGTGTTTTCAATATGATCCTGAAAAGGATGTAAAAAAATATGCTGCAACATTTTTATATCATTATCAATTAGAAATTGATAAAGGAAGAACAGATAGAAAAGCTAAAGAAATATTTCTAACTAATTATTTTAATACCCGCTTTTATATGGCAGGTGGATGGGATTATTACTGTGTTGAATATAGGAGAATTTATATATGAAACATACAAAAGAATGAATGCAATTACTGATTATTCTGGAGAAATAAGGAATTATATAGTTGAATATCTTCAGAGTCGAGGTATTGGTAAGGAATAATTTTCATCATTGTTTTAAATTCCCATTTGTAGAAGTCATTTATTATCTGATCAACGATCGAATCATCAATATTTTCTTTCCCTGTAGGAAAATATTTTTTGATACATTTATCTCTCAACGCATAAAATACTTTACGAGCAGTTTTACGCAAAAATTTATCAAGGATGATATCTGTTTTTTCGTCGTAATATCTATATGTCAGATATGAATCAAGTATTTTTTTACATGCTTTATCATACACATTTATATATTCTTTCATGACAGACAATTTCTCCTTTTAGAATAATTGATCCACACATATTTATGAAGGCATTCTGGAGTAGATTTATTTCAGAATGCCTGTTTTTCGTCTCTCTATCAGCACGAGTTAAAAAACCTGAATCTTTTCGAGAACCAGAAGCTCATTTTTCGTTAAACAAGCACTCTGAGATTTATTTCAGAGTGCTTGTTTTCATTATTTTATATATTTGAATAGATACGTTCCATATAATCAAACGTGAGAATCCATTCATCAGGGTGAATATCTCTATATGTTGCGGAGTAAAAAATATATTTCAGTTCATGTTTTTGCAATACTAAATGCATATTTAGATAACCAGATGCACATAAAAACGCATATAATGCATTTGCATCCATTTCTTCGTTAGTTAAAGCATCTACATGGTCTACTATAGGTTTTACAGGGCGCATTTTAGCAATCCATTTAAAGATATATGCAGCCTTTTTATGTTTTTCAGCTCTGTTTATCGGATGATATGCTTTTACTCTTAGTATATCCTCCCAAAAAGATGTACATGCTCTTGCCAATGTTGCTTCATTAATTGTAACATATCTATTCTGAAGAAGTTGAGATTTCATTAGATAGAAAACTTTTGTGAGTCGAACTGTCATTTTTTTTCCAAGTCGTTGCGCTTCATTTGCCAACATTCGACGATCTTGGTTAATTTGTTTCAAAAAAGCTGGATCAGGTTGAATTGTAAATATACTGCTTTGGCTTTTTTGCTGTGACATAGATTATAGACTCCAAGTATTATCAATGGTATACTGTTTATTCAATGCTTGTATTGTATTTCTAATATTATCAGCATAAGTTCTATCGTCATCCAGTTCACCGTCATTCGGCAATCTAGCACTAATACTATCCATTACTTGTTTGTTATTAAAAATAGCATCAATTTTTTTCAAGCTCTCTTCATATTCGCTTTGCAGTTCTTGGCTAATACATCCATCACAAAAATTGCTCAATAAAGTTGATTTGGTTTCCATTGTTCCTCCCATTTTTTTTCAAAGAGACATAGCACTTAAAAAATCTAAACACAATACAATTACTTAGCGAGTTAAAAAACCTGAATCTTTTCGAAAACCAGAAGCTCATCTTTGAACTTAGAAAATATCCTATTATTTCAAGAGATTACATATAAATTTTCAGAAAATCGAAAATTTAAGTTGTCAGGGAGTTTAAAAACCTGTACGGATATCTGCATCTCAAAATTCATCCGCACTTTGCTAACGGGTGAAACTTTAAACCTCTAGGAGATGCGCTATGAAAAAGTTTCTTACTCTCATGCTCGCCGCAGGAATGGTCTTCTCAGCGGCAAACCGTGCTTCCGCTGTGGAAATGAAGGTTTCCGGAGAATGGATGACTTCTTTCACTTTTGCGGACAATATGTACAATAACACAAGAGCCGAAGACAACAATATCAAGGGCGATGACGGCTCTTTTAAGGCCGCTCATCGTATCCGTATCAACCTTGACATGGTTGCAAGCGAAAACCTGTCTGGACGTGTCCAGCTTCAAGTCGCCAGCGGAACCGGGCCGAACTGGTACGATTGGGGAACTTCCGGTGTTGGCGGCGCTGGAAATGAAGTAACTGCTCGTATTGCGTATCTTGACTGGATGATCCCCACAACTGACGTTCTTGTTCGCATGGGCCGTCAAGAAGTTGCAATGCCGTCTTATACGTTTGGCTCATCTGTGATGGACGATGTAGTTGACGGCGTAGTTGTCAACGCTCCGATCAATGACATGGTTGGCGTGACTGTTGGCTGGCTCCGTCCTGTAGGTGAAATGCAGGGTTGGGGACGTGTGCATCATGCGCATTCCAATCTTGATCTTGCCTTCCTGTCAGTTGACGTTGCCGCTGACGGATTCAAAGTCACTCCTTGGGGAATGGTTGGATTCGGAGGAAGCAGGGCTGGTGTTGACTATAATGAAGACGGAACTATCAAAGAGTTCGGCAACGGCTTTGATATGGTAGGCAACGGCGGTGAAAATGAAGAAAGCATCACGGCCTATTGGGTTGGCCTCGGTGGTGAACTGACTCTGTTCGATCCGTTCAAGTTCACGGCAGATTTTCTGTATTCTGGAAACGATGCCGACAAAGGCTTGAAGCGTTCTGGCTGGTACGCCGCTCTCGGTGCGGAAATGAAGACTGCGTATGCAACTCCTTTCCTGAAGGGCTGGTATGCCTCTGGCGATGACGACGATGCTGATGGCGATGGCGGTCGCATGCTTTCTGTGGATCAGTCTGGTGCGTTCAACGCCTCTTCCATCTACTTTGATGCGAACGGCTTGCTTGCCGCAACTCCTGACGTGTGTACTGCGGCAGGAACATGGGGCGTTCAGCTTGGCGTAAAGGATGTTTCCTTCATCGAAGATTTGAGCCACATGCTTTCTGTGACGTACTTCAAGGGAACCAATCACAGCCAGAATGTAAGCAACGGCAACTTTACGGTTGCTGGAATGCCTGCGGCTGATGGCCCGATCGGATACATGACCACAGAAGATTCTGCGGTGTCCATTGATTTTCTGACGAGCTATCAGATTTACGAAAATCTGACTACGAAGCTGTTGCTTGCTTATCTTGTCACTGATTTTGATAAGAGCGTGTGGGGACAGGATTACGAAAACATCTTCCGTGGAACTCTGAACTTTACCTATAACTTCTAATTCCAGCGTGTTCAAGCGATACGCTCTTTAGAAAACCTGAAATCGGACAGTCTTGAGATAATACATCTTGAGATTGTCCGATTCTTATTTTCGATTCATCCAAAAGAAAAGTGTCATGAAATTTTGTATTTTCATGACACTTTTCTTTTGACTTCCATACGAAATGCTGAGATAATTCGTTTTATAAACATCTGTGTTATGTTTTGAATCCGTCAAAACATAACATGGAGAAGGAGGCATATGGCATATGTAATACGCATCGGCATATTCATTCAGTATGCTGCATACATCGTAACGATTATGACAGCTTGTCGTACTTTTGGCATCATTTAATATCTTCTGGATATTAAATGATGCACATTAAGATGTGTTTCTTGAGAATCACATTGAAATATAATGCGTCAGGGGTGTGGACGCATTATATCTTGCTTCTTGGTTGAGAGGAAGAAACAATCTTCCTCTCAACCTTTGTTAACATCTTCATGCGGATATTTATATCCTCATTTTTCACGCAACAGGAACAGCAGGACGAAGAAAAATTCCCAAGCTCGATCCTTCAAACGAAGGAATCATGATCACTCTTCGCACAACTTCCAATATACCCATCTTCAGCGATCCCATCCATGACAAGTAATTTCCCAAATACTTCGTAGATACTCCTCTAAATCCTCTCATAAACGATTTTAAATTGTTGTGAAACGCATTTACATGATTGATATGGTATATCCCCTTCTTATGATTACCGCTCTCAATCTGATGAAGCTCGTAGCCATTCTCAGAAGCAAACTTCCGATAAGCCTTCTCAGAATCAGTACAGAAGATAGCTTTCTCTTCTACTCTATCCTTGTAGAACTTGATCAGATCATCAGAAGAAGGCTTTCCGAGATTGCACAAACCTGAAACGAGAGTATTGCTCCTGTCAATCGCACATTCGACGCAGACCTGATTGTTCGAAAGACCTCTCTTGGAAGCCTTCGTTCCTCTATGATAAGCCTTTCTTCCTTCAGGAAGCCTGCGAGAACCCTTATAGCTCACTCGAAAAAAAGTCGAGTCAGACTCTACTACCCCCTTCAGCTTGGAGTTATTCTTTCTGTACTCTGAAAGAGCATCGAGAATCTTATGTCTCCAGATAAAAGCTGTAGGAATAGAGATATCGCAGATTTCAGCAGACTTAGCGATAGAAAGTCCATCGAGCATGCACTCTATGTACTTTTCCCATACAGAAAGAGACTTCTGCGATCTGGAGAAGACAGTTTTTGTAAGGGAAGAGAAAGTAGAGTTGCAGTTTTTGCACTTGTATCTCTGAATGCTGTTATACTTACCGAACTTGACTATGTTTTCAGTGCATCCACAATGAGGACAGAAGATTCCTTCTGAAAATCTGGATTCGTCGATATCCTCTCTGATGGAATCGATCTGATTAGAGTGTTCGAGGATTTCGAGAAGTTCTTTTTTGTCGGAATAAGATAGCGACATAAAAATCTTCTTGAGATCAACGATACTCACTTTTTTTCTCCTTCTTTGTAGTTAGGAATTATTATTAACATGGATTCTTCTTTAAGTCAACTCCGTCTGATCAAAAGAGATGACAAGTCAGAGCTAGAGCATATTCGATTGGTTTTGCCTTGTGTTGCAGTTTCCCGTAGAAATTCATGTTGCTAAAATTGAAAGAACTGATTAACCTGAAATTATCTGAAAAGGCTAAGTAATCTTAAAAAGAGGAATCAGATATGCATACCTCACAATCCGATATTATTGACATTTTTCGTAATAATCCCGGAGGAATAGGCTCTTTTTTATCAGACGAACAGAAGAGAATCATCTGTGCAGGAAGGGGAAATAAGGCAGAGAATAATTCACCATATGATCAAGAAAAACTGCTTGAAAGTGTAGATATCTTTTTCCAGAACCATCCTATCGAATGGTTGGAGATCAAGTAATGTCTCACGGGTGGGAGGTGTCTGATAGCAAGATTGAAGAAATTTTCCGTAGAACAAAACACATAATAGAACAGAGAGATCGTAATATTTTTTTCGACTGGTCGCGTATTGTTATTGGTGAAATAACTCCTAATGTAACACGGACATTGAATAACAAATTTCAGGCATGTAATGATGGATATAAAGCAACAAAAATTGCTGGATTGTATACGTTTTGGACTGCGAAACTCAAGCCCGGCTTTGGGATAATGACAAATAGTTTGTTTATCAATGAATACCTAGCACTAGCATTGGGATTTTCTATTGTTAGAGAAAGATTAGGCATTACGATTTCTCTAGATAAAGATGAATTGCTCGATATATGTGATACACTTCGATATCATACATCTTCACCTCATACTCTGATGCATATTTTTGAAGGATGGGTTGAAAGAGAAAAATTAAGAATTAAAACTCGCAAATAAGTCAACTCCATCTGATCAAAAGAGACGATAGCTTGAGATGCATATGAAAAAGAAGGCTTTCTAAGATGAGTTTTTCATCCCCAAAAGCCTTCATAAATAAGTATATACAAAACGTGATAAAAAGGAGAAATAAAAAATGGAAATTCGAGAAATCAAATCAATACACGATGGATATCTGTATGATCAGAGTGAAAGATTGTTCTATAATGCCAGCGGATGTATAGTTATTCCGATGGAGAGGATTAATCCGGGGTTGCTTTATGAACTTGGCCTCCTGATAAAAAAATACGATGATAGCACAACAAAAAATTTCAACAAAAATACTCTTTCGAAAGAGAAATTAATATCTTCCTGAAAGGAAACATGAAGTGAGTTCCAATGCATTTGGCTCGTGAGATTTTACCCCATAATATTCATAATCTGCACTTGGGTTATGAATATTGAGAATAAATACCGTATCTACTGCTTCGTTGATGTAAGGTGATATCTTTTCTTTTATTTGAGCTGCTGAAAAATTTGTCATGAGTAAATAAAAATTATATGTTGGTTTTAACACATGTTGTGCTTCTGAAATTTCAAAATATAAAAGATCACTAATTTTTCGCCTATTATCACCATTTGTAGAGTTAATATCAAAAGTAATAAGGACTACACCCATTATGTGCCTCCATCAGTAAAAATTACCCTTTTACTGATGGAGGCTATCATTAATTAAGGATATGGATCAATGCTCTTTTTGCTGAGTTCAAGAAATTGAACTTTTCTGAAAGCTGATTTCATTTCTAAATAGAGCCTAAAGAAATGTATCTTGATCGTGCTACCAAAAGAAGAAGGCTTTCTAAGATGAGTTTTCATCCTAAAAAGCCTTCATAAATAAGCGTATATAAAAAAATCATCCAAAAAAGGAGAAACAAGAAAATGAGAACACCGTTAGAAAGAATTCGTGATGCGTTTGATTTTTATGCTGAGCTTGAAAAGCTCATCGACAAGTATCTTTCAGAATACGACAAGAGTTTAAGAAAAGCATTGCTTCGCATTTGCAATACTTTTATATATGAACTCAACATGAAGCCGAATCCTCATTATCAGAGTTATCATCAACAGCACAAGGAAATGTTGACAAAGTAGACTTTATCTCTTTTACATATATACAAAGATTATCGATATAATCCTTATTTTCTAGGTATATCTTATTAATCTCATGAATAAGATATTCTTCTGTCATATAAGAAGGCATATTCTTAATCAAGAGCATCTGAGAATAAGTTTTAATTTGATATGTGCCTTGTGGCAATATATTCGTTTTTATATGTTCAGCAATATCTATAACATTGATAGAACTATCCCACGCGATGATGAAATTTGCCATAAAAGTCTTCTCCTGAAATTAAAAAGGTTATAGGCCACGAAGAAGACTACCATTTTTCCTTATACCTAATCAATGCTCTTTTTTGCTGAGTTCAAGAAATTGAACTTTTTTGAAAACTGATTTCGTTTTTAAGGCACGACAAGATTATCAACAGCCGATCTAAATAGAGCCAAAAAAATTTTATACTTCTATCAGACTGTGATCAATAGAGAATACTGGGCCTCCTTGCATATAGAAGGGATACGGGCCGGATGTCCGGCTCTGCCGTCAGTTTTACCCTCATGACAATCGAAGGAGGACGCCATGTCCAGGCCGCTGTATCTGGAAAAGTACCCCCATCTGTTCCAGCCGATGACTGCGGGCAAGAAAAAGCTTGTCTACAAAAACCGCATCATGGTCGGCCCCATGCAGGTATCAGGAGCCTACTCCACTGATGCCAACGGAACCATCAATGACTACGGTGTTGACTATTACACCGATCTTGCCCGCGGAGGATTCGCCTCATGCGCCGTTCCTGTTGAAGTTCCCAGTCACAGCGCTCATTTCGGCACCATTCGCCTTGATGAGAAGTCCAAGGGCTTCACGTTCATGCATATTCTTCAGCGTTCTGTACATGCGTTCGGCATGAACACAGCCTGCGAAATCTATCACCCCGGCATCTGCGCTCTGGCAGGCACATGCGACCTGATGGGACCAAGTTCCTTCATGTACAACGGACGCATGGTTCGTGAAATGACGGAAAAAGACATGGATGACGTGGCGCAGATGTATGTATCCGCTGCGGCCGACGCCAAAAGAGCGGGTTTTGATGCCATTATGCTGCATTACGGCCACGGCTGGCTCATGAACAATTTTCTTTCTCCTCTGAGCAATCAGCGTAGCGATCAATATGGTGGTTCGGTGGAGAACAGGGTACGATTCCCGCTCATGGTCATCAAACGCATCCGCGAAGTCGTAGGTGACTCCATGGTCATAGAAATCCGCATGAACGGAAATGACAGAGCCGAGGGCGGCATCACACCTGAAGATGCAGCCATGCAGGCCCTCATCATGGAAGACTATGTGGACATGTTCCATGTATCCTGCGGCACCAGGCTGGACGCGCATGCCCGCCCCAAGATGCACCCGACCTGCTTCGTCGCGCCCGGACATAACGTGGACGGTTCTGTCGCTCTCAAAAAGGCCGGCGTCAAAAAGCCCATCGGCGTCATAGGCTCTATCCATGACCCGTATCTGGCCGAGCGGATTCTGGCTGAAGGCAAAGCTGACTATATTCTCATGGCCCGTCAGGCCATAGCTGATCCCGAGTGGGTCAACAAGATTCGCGCCGGACGCGAAAAGGACATCCGCCCCTGCATTCACTGTGACTTCTGTGTGGATGGAGGCCGCCGCAACGCGCTCACGACGGAAGTAACCATCCTTAACGATGCCACATTCGACAACCGCTGTTCCGTGAATCCGCTTGTCGGTCAGGGAAGCGCCCGCGTGAGGGCTTTTCGGTTCCATGGGCGCAGACGTGTTGCCGTCATAGGCGGAGGCATTGCCGGCATGCAGGCGGCCCTTTCCGCCGCTGATAAGGGGCATGACGTCACACTGTTTGAAAAACGCCCGTTCCTGGGCGGGCAGACGGCCATCTATCCCGAACATCTCTGGTTCAAGAAGGAAATTCAGGCTCTCCGCGAATACTTCATCCATCAGGTACGTCAGCACGAAGACATCAAGATACTGCTGGAATCCGAAGTAAGCGCCGACATGATTTCCAAAGCCGACTATGACGCCGTCGTCGTTGCTGTGGGAGCGGAACAGACTGTTCCGCCCATTCCCGGCATACACGGCAAAAACGTGGTCATGGCCTGGGATGTTTTCGGCAATGAAGAAAAAATGGGCGAAAACATCGCCATTGTCGGCGGAGGTTCTGTCGGCTGCGAACTCGGTATTTCCCTTGCGGAAAAGGGAAAAAAGGTCACCATCCTGGAAATGGGGCACTTTTTCGCCCCCAAGTCGGAAATCGCCGAGCGCATGAGCCTTGAAGAACACATGATTAAACACGCCATCCAAATACATGTGGATACCACATGTACGGAAATCACACCGGAAGGCGTTTCCGCCGCCGGCAGGGACGG
>CABRSG010000025.1 GCA_902473545.1 uncultured Lachnospiraceae bacterium
CGTAGTTCCTAGCATCCTGCCAAGATACGCCAAGCTCATGTTTAGCGGAAATGATCACATCATCATTGAAAAACGCCGGAAAACCGCCTCCTTTTTTTACCAGCAGCAACGCTTCCTCCCATACGTTCCCCGGCATATCTGGCCGGCAGCGCAGTGACAAAAGGGGCTGATCCTTTCCAATTTTACGGCTTGCCTGAAGGCAAAGCAGCGTAATATCATTATAAGCCGGCCGGCCCTTCGCATCGCAGCCACCGATGGTCACATTCTGAAATCCATACACAAGCCCGGCTATTTTCAGCCAAAGAGCATCTATATACTCGGCCGCTTCTTCCTTTTTCAGGACCCCGGTTTCCAGATCCCGTTTATAATAGGGATACAAAAGCTGATCTATTCTGCCAAGCGACATGGAACCGGAGTGTGTTTCCAGAGTCAGCATCTCATGTAAAAGCACTACCATCTGTATTGCTTCCAGAAAACTTTCTGCCGGGTATCCGCTGATACGAAAGCAGGCATCGCCTATCTCATGCAGGCGCCTCTTCACTTCTGGTTCTTCTGCCTCTTTCGATGCACGATAGGCTTCAAAAGCATAGCGAAGAATATAATTTTCCGCCGCATGCACCACGCGAAGAAGCGCACAGAGATAATCCTTCTTTTCTCCCACACAGACATGTATTTCATGTTCAATGCGCCGTTCAACATAGAAAAGGCCTTCCCTGATCATGCGGTCATAACCTGCAATGACGTGACCGCTGGCCCAGCGCTTGCTAAGCCCGCACTCTGTTCCCATATAAAAATAATCCAGAATTTCCCGCACAGACGGCACATTCTCCTGCGGATGATCCGCAAAAAAACAGTTCACTTCTTGCTTAATATCGAAACGATTTGCCGGGCGTCCGGCGGGATCAAAATCATGCTCCATGATGACCGGGATCGATGAAGAAAAATCCACATGCTGAATATGCCCCGCCAGAAGATCATAATCCTCCACTTTAATCTTTTTCTGTTCCAGAAACGCCGAAAATGCTATGGCATGCTGCATAGCAGCACTCTCCCCGCAATACTTTTCCTTTATTTGCGCGTATACACGATTTCGCTCACTGATCATCTCACGGTCATACCGGTCATAAAAATGATCGTATATCTTCTGAACCCGTGGGCTCATCTTTGCCTTTTCCATACGCACCCCCGCTGCTCTACTCCCGCAGCCATCTGCAAACCAGATCATAAGCCTCATAAGATTCCGGAAAAGCAAAGAAAAGGAAGTCATGCGGCACACCGGTAAAAATCCTGTATTCCACTTCCGTTCCCGCTTCCTTCAGTCTCTGTGCATATTCCAGTCCCTGGTCTATCAGAATATCACACTCCGCCTGCAGAAAGTATGCCTTTGGCATTCCCTCCAGATTTTCTGCAAACAGCGGTGAAACATAGGGATTCAGCAAATCCTCATCACTTTTTACATAAGCCTTTCCGTAAGACACCATATGATTAAAATCCAGATTATATCCTGTCCCGTATAGCCTCTCCGATTCTCTGTCCGACTGAAGTGACTGGTCTACTGCCGGATAAATCAAAATCTGTTTTGCCGGCACCGCAATTTCCTGATCCCGACACATCAGGCACATAACCGCAGAAAGATTTCCTCCGGCACTGTCACCTGCTACCGCATCCCGGGAAGCATCTGCATTCCAGTCCTTTGCATGTTCTCTCGCCCAGAGCAGCCCATCAAAGCACTGCTGTACGGCAACCGGAAATTTCGCCTCCGGTGAAAGATCGTATTCCACACTGACCACGACCGTCTTTGCATTCCTGGCCAAATACCGGTGGATATAATCGAAGCACTCTATGTTGCGTATTGCAAAACCGCCCCCATGATAATACATCAGCATCGGATATGTTTCTTCGCCCTCCGGGATGCATACTCTGGCGGCAACCTCCTTTCCGCCGCTTGTAAAATGTGTATTGATGATTTTCAGTCCCTCTATGGTATCCTTGCGGATTTCTTTTTGAAGCTGCAGAGAAACTTCGGTCAGCTCATCCAGAAACGGTCTGTCCTTTTCCGTCATGACAGCCGGGACATCTACATAGCCAAACTTCAGTCCTTCGCGAAGTCCGCCGCGAGGCGGCTGTGTAATCATCTTAAACCTGCTTTCCTGCATCATATTTCCTCCCATCTGATCTCCTATACAAGTCCGGAGCTTGCTCTCATAATTTTTTCCTGTGTCAGCTCGTCTCTCATAAATTCTGCCTGCAGTGATCCCTCACACATGACAAGAACACGATCGCACATTCCGATAATTTCCGGCATCTCCGATGACACCATAATAATACTGATGCCCTGCTGCACCAGGCTATCCATCAGACGATAAATCTCCGCCTTGGCGCCGATGTCGATTCCGCGAGTTGGTTCATCCACAATTAATACCTTTGGATTTGTCGCTATCCATTTTGCAACAATTGCTTTCTGCTGATTGCCGCCGCTGAAATTGCGCGCAAGCTTTTCCGGACGGGCAGGCCGAATATCCAACTGGCTGAAATATTTACTGATAAACGCTTTTTTCTTCTTTTTCTTAAAAATTCCCCTGTCGCTTACACGTTTTTCATTTGCCAGAATCATATTATCAGCTATACTGCTGTCCAGCAAAAGCCCTTCCTCCTTGCGGTTCTCAGGAATAAAAGCAATCCCCTTGCCAATCGCATCCACCGGAGATTTCAGAGAAACTTCTTCGCCATCCAGCCATATAGTACCTGCATCCGGTATAATTTTTCCAAAAATTGTTTTCACCACTTCCGTACGCCCTGCGCCGACAAGGCCTGTAATCCCCAGGATCTCCCGCTCATGCAGTGCAAAAGAAATGTCACTGTACATCCCTTTCCTTGTAAGCCCGCTCACTTTCAGCACTTCCCGT
This sequence comes from uncultured Lachnospiraceae bacterium, assembly GCA_902473545.1. Lineage (GTDB taxonomy): Bacteria > Bacillota > Clostridia > Lachnospirales > Lachnospiraceae > Marvinbryantia. The sequence continues at coordinate 2,907 of CABRSG010000025.1, forward strand.
TTGCCGCAGTGATACGTCTTATCCGGATAATACTGCTCCAGGCTTCTTCCCACCATCAGACGTACCAATTCCTCTTTTTCTACATTTTTCTGGCGATTATCCAGCGTATCAATATACTTCCCATCACGAAAAACCGTGATTTCATCCGACAGCTCCAACACTTCCTCCAGGCGATGCGAAATATAAATAATTCCTACGCCCTGATCCTTCAGCCTGCGCATCATATCAAACAGCTTCCGGCTTTCTTTATCTGTCAGCACCGCTGTCGGCTCATCAAGGACCAGAATTTTTGAATGGTTAAACAATGCCTTTGCAATTTCTACCATCTGCTGCTGCGCAACACTCAAAGACGAAACACTCATCCCGCAGTCCACCATATCAAAACCAAGCTGCTCCATAAATTCATTGGCCGTCTTTATCATTTGCTTACGGTCCAATACCCCTTTTCCGGTACACAGTTCCTTGCCCAGATAAATATTTTCCGCAATACTCAATGTAGAAACTAAATTAAATTCCTGATAAATGATTCCGATTCCTGCCTTTAACGCATCTTTTGCATTGGAGAACTGCTGCTTTACACCATCGATATAAATTTCGCCCTCCTCCTGAAGGTAGACGCCGCCAAGAACCTTCATCAGGGTACTTTTTCCGGCTCCGTTTTCCCCGATCAGAGAGTGGATCGTTCCTGCCTCCAGCGTAAAGCTGACATCAAAGAGCACGTAATTTCCGGAAAACTTTTTCGAGATATGGCTCATTCTCAGCAATGCCTGCTTTTCCATTCCGACTCCTCCCTCCGTCAATCCTTCCTCATGCGGCTAAAGCCGTCCAGTGCACATACCAGGATAATAACGACACCGATAGCAACCGTCTGCCAATACATATTTACCTGAAGCAGCACGAGGCCATTGCGGATCAAAATCATCAAAAGCGCTCCCAGCACCGTTCCCATAACCGTACCGGAACCTCCCGCCAGACTGGTCCCGCCTACAATAACCGCTGCAATAGAGTCCATATCGTAGGTGCCCGCCGCATTGGGATTGCCTCCGTTTAACCGCCCAGTCACAATAATTCCCGCAATGCCGCACAGGAGACCTGCCAGCACATAAATCATGATCCGCACTTTTGAGGCATGAATGCCGGAGAGAATCGCCGCTTCCTCATTGCCACCCACTGCCTTCACATGATTTCCGAAAACTGTTTTGTTCAAAACAAACGCCATCACTCCCGCGACAGCCGGAATAAACAGCACCATGATCGGCATCTTTCCTATTGTCCCCTGTCCAAGCCAGATAATAGAAGGTTCCGTCAGAGAAACAATATAGCCCTTCGACATGACCAGAATAATTCCCTTTACAATATTCGACATTCCAAGCGTGATGATAAACGGTGGCAGCCGCAGGGTAGTAATCAAAAGCCCATTGGCAAGCCCAACCAGCACACTGGCAAGGATGCCAAGCACGATCGCCGCTGGAACCGGAAGTCCGAAGGTCAGCATATACGCAAGAATCATACTGGACAGGGTCATGGAATATCCAACTGACAAGTCGATGCCTCCCGAAGTAATAATAAATGTCTGTCCTGCCGCAATAATTGTGACCAGTGTCGTCTGTTTTAAAATGTTAAAAATATTATCAACCGTCAGAAACCCCTCTGCAACTATGGAGAGAACCAGACCCATTAAAAGGAGGATAAGCAGCAGGCCGCTCTCCCGGTGATTGCTCAGCAAATCAGAAAATATATTTTTTTTCTTTGTTTCCATCTTTTTTGCTCCTTATACAGAATCAGGGCGGCAGGCGTCATGGCCCCTACCGCCCCACTTGTTGTTCGTTTTTTCCGTCTAATAGTTGTCGTTTACATTATCCGCATTTACAATAACATAACCGGTATCCGTATTTTCCGGAATTTCTTTTCCCTGATTCAGATCATACAGTTTCTCTGCAATATTTACCCCCCAGTTATACTGACCCTGTGTGATCGTTGCATAAATCTGTCCATCCTTTACACCATTAATAACCGGCTCCAGGTCATCAAAAGTGATCAAAATCTTATCTTCTGTTGTCCATCCGTGGGATTTGAATGCCGTCACACCATTTTCGCCTGCCGCATCAATAATGATCAACGCATCGAAATCCGGAACAGCCGTAATCATATTCTCAATATCGGACAATCCCTTGGAAACATCACCGCCGCTTGCTGTTGTCTGAACGATTTCAATATCCGGATATTTTTCTTCCAGAACATTTTCCACGCCTTCTATACGCCGGATCAAACCCGCCTGAGAAACAACGCCCGTCTCACAGATAACCTTTCCTTTGCCGCCCAAAGCTTCTCCGAGCACTTCACCCATGGCCTGTCCTGCATTATAATTGTCGGTTCCAATGTAACCTGCACGCTTGGAATCCGGCGCATCCGTATCAAAGCTTACTACCGGAATCCCTGCATCCACCGCTTTATCGATATATGGAGTCAAAGCATCAGAGTCACAGGCACCAATGGCGATCCCATCAACTTTCTTCGTAATCAGGTCTTCCATAATCTGAATCTGCTGCGAAACGTCTCCATTCATTGCGCCTTCACAGATCACTTCCGCATCAACTCCCATTTCCGCCAATCTGTCTTTTGCGCCCTCTCCTACCGGATCGAAAAACGGATGAATATTGGGAATAACAACAGCAAATGTCAATTTTTCATCTGACGTTGCCGCGTCTTCTGCTCCGGCAAAGCTTGCCAGACCCAATACCATACTGCATCCCAACAATGCACTGACTAACAATTTCTTCATTTTAAATTACCTCCCTTTTTCTGATTGATAAGTTTATTTTAGTTTTTTCTCCATAAATTAGCCATAGAAATAACGTGGAAATATCTTAAAATTTCCACGCCCCAATTTTAAAAAACAAAAAAACATGGAAATTTTCATGTTCTTTCTTAAAATTTCCATGTTTCTATTTATTTCTATATTCCCGCGGCGTCATACCGCATGTTTTTTTAAATACCACGCTAAAATAATTCGGATCCAAAAAACCGACGCGCTCTGCGATCTGGGCGCTGGTCAGGTCTGTCGTGCGCAAAAGCTCCTTTGCATGTTCCATCCGCACATTCGTCAGGTATTTTATGAAATTCACGCCTGTTCTCTGCTTAAACACATAGCCAAAGTAATTCGAGCTCAAGCCCACATGCTCCGCCATACTATTCAGTGTAAGGTTGGCATCATCCATATGTGTACGAATATATTCTTTCGCCATGGTTATCGCCTGTCCTCCCGAATCCACAAGATCCATCCGGTATGTGACGACAGTTTTCAGGAGTTTCCCTGTTATCTCTTCCATAGACCTGATTCTGCAAAAGCTGCGGATAAAATGATCCACATTCTGAAAATCCGCCAGAATAGTCTCAGGATCGCCTCCAAGCTCCCGCACGACCTGCGTACATGCGGTCAGGATCTGCATAGCCTGCCAGGATGAATATACCAGAGAGCCTGTATTACCCCTCTGCCCCTGGTCAAGATATCGCTTCACAAAAGCATCTGTTTCCTCCAGAGCGCCCTGTTTCAGGAAATTCAGCAATTCGATTTCATAGCGCCGCCCCTCTTCCAGATTTTTTACATTCAGTTCCGTGGGGGTATCCTCCAGATTCTTTACCTCGTAACTTCTCAGCTTATATACCAGGTTTTCCATAGCAGACGCTTCCTTACTCTCCTGGTCCAGTTTTTCCTTTAGCCCCAACAGAATACTGACCAGCTTCACCGGAGTCACCGGCTTCAGCAAATACTCGCACACCCCAAGGCAAATGGCATCCTGCGCATATTTAAATTCCATATATCCGCTGAGAATGATAATTTTAATCTTTGGATGTATATTGCGCAGCATCCGGCTTAATTCAATGCCATCCATAAAAGGCATTCGGATATCTGTGATCACAATCTCAGGATGTACTCTCCGCACAACCTCCAGTGCCTGTTCCCCATTTGCCGCCTCACCTGCAAAAATAAATCCATAAGCTCCCCAATCTATACTCTTGCGGATACTTTCCCGTACAGTGCTTTCATCTTCCACTAACACAACTTTATACATATTCCTGTCCCTCTGTCTGACATTTCAGACGAATGGTCACGCGTGTTCCGTTATATCTCTCACTCCACACATCCAGCCCGCATTCCTTCCCATAATACAACAGAATACGCCGGTTTACATTATAAATTCCAAAGCCATTCTCATGATCCGAATATGGCTGGGTATTTTCCCTGATTTTCCGGCACAGATCCTCAAGAATCTCCGGCTCCATGCCGCAGCCCGTATCCTCAATGACAAAAATCAGAAATTCTCCCTGCTTCTGCCCGGTAACCGTAATTTTACCGCCCTCCTCACGGTTTTTGATTCCGTGATAGAGTGCGTTCTCCACAATCGGCTGCAAAACCATTTTGAGCATAGAATACTGGTAAACCTCTGGTTCCACACGAATTTCAAAAGTCAGCAGATCACTGTACCTCTTTTGCTGAATCGAAAGATAACTTTCCACATGTTCTATTTCCTTTTTTACCGGTATCCACTCCAGCCCTTTGCTTAAGCCTGTCTTGAAAAAGACTGCCAGCTTATCTACCACATCAATTACCTGATCGTTTTCTTCGGAAGCAGCCAGCCATATCACCAGTTCCAGTGTATTGTAGAGAAAATGAGGATTTATCTGAGCCTGCAGTGCCTTAAGCTCTGCTTTCTGCATATTTCGCTGTTCTTCTTTGTTTTCCTCCATTAAAGCCTTGATACGCATGAGCATCTGATTATACTGACGCTGCAGAATGGAAATTTCATCATTCGTAGCAACTGCAACCGTCGCATCGAGGTCGCCCTGCTCTGCCAGAAGCATTTTGTCCTTAAGCTCGGTAATTGGCTTGGTAAGCCTTCTCGACAGATAATAGTACAGAACTCCCAGGAACAGCAGCGTGAGCAGGATTGCCGCAAAAAATACCTGACCCAACTGATAAGTAGGCGCCATCAGCTCCTGCAGGGGAGCCTGACCCACGATCACCCAGCCTGTGTTTTCAATGCTATCATATACCACAAGCCTTATGCCATTTTCCGTTTCTTCCTGATAGCTGCCATTTAAACCGGAAAATACTTCCTTCCTGAGCGGGATTGCCGGATGCTCTGCCTCCCCGTCATTATGAAACAGCTCATTTCCCTTCTTATCATATAACGTAAAATATCCGCTTTCTCCCAGAACCTCCTGCTCATAAACAGATTTTACCGCGTTTGCATCCATCTCAATAGCAATGATCCCCATGGTCTTATTTGTAAAGGTCTGGCGTATTTTCTGCCCTATCAGAAAACAATCCCGATCCTCCCATCCCATCTCAAAACCGCTCAGAACCAGCAGTTCATTTTCATTTTCCAGAATCATATCATAGATATATCTGCTTTTCTCACTCTTTTCAATCGGGTAAATTCCTATTTTTTCATTAAAGCATACCCCGTCGTTCCCTATGACATAGAAATTTTTAATATCATCACTTAATATATAAGAATTACGATAAAGTTTTACCATATTGATCAGGTTCATCGTCGTCTCATGGCGGCTGCCTGTATCATAAAGGAAATCAGAAATGTCAGAGCTGTTTCCAATCTCCAGGATCTTTCCGGTCTGCTCCATGATCATCCCGGCATTCCTGCTGATCTGTTTTGCCACCATGTCAGAATAGGAGGTCGTGCTGGAAAGCATCTGTCTAAAGACACTGGAATAGCAAAACACACCCAGTCCAACAGCAATCACAAGCGAAAATGTCAGGAATATCATCATTACTTTCCCTCTGAAACTGTCCCAGAAGTACTTCCATCTCTTCAGCATGCCCTTCCTGCTCCTTATCTCTATGCAAAAAGCCTTTAAATACTGAGTCTATCAACATTTAAAGGCCTTTATATATCATTCCTGATTCAAATACAAATTAATCCTGTACATACGGCATGATCGCCAGATGTCTTGCACGCTTGATCGCTACAGTGAGTGCTCTCTGGTGTTTTGCACATGTGCCAGTGATTCTTCTCGGGAGAATCTTTCCTCTCTCAGAAACATATTTCTTTAATTTTGCAACGTCCTTGTAATCAATTTCGTTGTTCTCTTTGCCGCAGAATACGCAGACTTTCTTTCTTCTGCGTCCGCCTCTTCTCTTCATCGGAGAATCTGCTCTATCGCCTTTTGTATAAGCCATGATCTTTTCCCTCCTTAAATAATAATTAAGGGTGCTCTAGTTAAACGGAAGCTCCTCATCGATACCGTCCGGTATGTTCATGAAGCCGTCGCCAGATGCTGCGCTCGGAGCCGGTCTGCTCGGGGCAGGAGCGGTACGCTGATAGCTCTGGTATCCGCCGTCGGACGCTCCCTGGGAAGCGTTCTTGCTCTCTGCAAACTCCTGATCCTCCACAACAACATCTGTCGTATATACTTTTACACCATCTTTATTCGTGTAGCTCCCGGTCTGGATACGTCCGGTAACTACCACCTTCAGGCCCTGACGGAAATACTTCTCTGCGAACTCGGCGCTTCTTCCAAATGCAACGCATCCGATAAAGTCTGCTGTCTGATCGCTTCCCTCTCTGCGGAATCTGCGGTCTACTGCCAGTGTATATCTGGCAACTGCAGTTGCATTCTCGCCTGCGGAATAACGTACTTCCGGATCTCTTGTCAGGCGGCCCATTAAAATAACTTTATTCATTCTGATCTCCTCTTATTATCTATGCGTCCTGTCTAACACACAAATATCTGAGAACATTTTCCATGATACGAACATGTCTTTCGAGCTCTGCCGGGCAGTCTGCATCTGCTTCAAACTGAATGAAGTAGTAGTACCCTTCGCTCATCTTCTGAATTTCGTATGCAAGTTTTTTCTTGCCCCACTCATCCACATTCGTGATGGTTCCGTTGTAACGGGTAATGTATTCTTTTACCTTCTCAACGGTAGCAGTTCTTGCGTCGTCCTCAATCTTTGCGTTGACAACAACGGCTAATTCATACTTGTTCATGCGTTTTGCACCTCCTTATGGACTCTGGCCCCTATCTTATGCAGGAGCAAGGAATTAAATATATCACGAAACCATATTTTAGCATACCGTTCGCGGTTTTTCAAGCTTTTTTCCGCAATTCCCGCGTATTTTTTTCAACAAGCCTGCGGGGAACCATGATCTGATGCCCGCACCCTTCGCACTTCAGCCGGAAGTCCGCGCCGACCCGCAGGATCTCCCACTCGCTGCTGCCGCAGGGGTGCGGTTTTTTCAGTCTCACAATATCGCCAATCTCATAATTCAGCCGTTCCATGCCTGTGGCTCCTTTCCATGTCCTCACTTTTTCATGCCTGCCCCGCTCTAGTCAATATGAATGCTCTCAAATACCTTCCCGATACTGTCGTCGATTACCAGGTCGGCGTTTCTGTCGCGGGAGGTCGTGCTCTTGTTAATCACGACCAGCTTACTGCCGCGGAAGTAATCGATCAGTCCTGCCGCCGGATAGACCACAAGCGACGTTCCGCCGATGATCAGCACGTCCGCCTGCGCAATATAACGAATGGATTTTGTCATCGTCTCGCTGTCCAGCCCCTCTTCGTACAGCACCACGTCCGGCTTGATGATTCCGCCGCAGGTGCAGCGCGGAACGCCGTCCGCCTCCTTGATATATTTTGCGTCATAAAATTTCCGGCACCGCTGGCAGTAATTTCGGTGTACACTGCCGTGCAGCTCCAATACCTCTTTGCTTCCCGCCATCTGGTGCAGACCGTCTATATTCTGAGTGATAACGGCGCGCACATGACCGCTCTTCTCCCACTCCGCCAGACGGATGTGCGCCATATTCGGCTTTGCATCCAGCACCAGCATTTTCTTTTTATAGAAACGGTAAAATTCCTCTGTCCGGTTCACAAAAAATGTATGGCTGATGATCGTCTCCGGCGGATAATCATATTCCTGGTTGTATAAACCGTCTACGCTGCGGAAATCCGGTATCCCGCTCTCCGTGGATACCCCGGCGCCGCCGAAAAACACTACATTATTGCTTTCTGCAATCCACTTCTGTAAAGTCTCTCTCTTATCCTGCATGATAAATCCCCCTCTCCTTTTCCCGTCTGTCCTCTTCTTGTTTTTTCTGCTGTCTTCCGCCCTGTCCGCAACAGCATTTTTTCTGCCTTCTGCCCCGTCCGCAGCAGCATTTTTCTGTTTATTCCTCCGTCTCTTCGTAGCCGTCCGCCTTCGGCACCGACTGATAGGTGCGCACACGCTTGCCCTGCACAATGAACCGCGTCTCGCTGTCGCCGGTACAGGTGGAAAGCGTCACGACAGTATCGCCGTATTTTACATCCACGCCGGTGTCCACATACGACTGTGATTTCGCGAGATTTACAAAATCCATAAAATCCGCTTCTCCCGCAAACACCATTTTGTAGCAGTCACTGTACGCGCCGACCACGCCGCATGCAAAGATCTCATATTTATAGATCTTATCCGGCGTATAAATCCAGAAATACGGGCTCTTGTCGTAGGTTTCCTGCTCCCCGTACTGCTTCAGCGTTCCAAACATCGACCCATTTTTCATGTTGTGCCCGTAAACAATACTGTTTCTGTTATAAAAATTCGGATTATTCGCATAGTCCAAAAAAATGGAACCGGCAAAGTTTTCCTGTCCGCGGAAGGTCCGGTGCAGATAATACTCGTTATCCTCTCCCTGCACGATCGGATAGGTGATATCCAGAGCTTCCATTTCCAACCAGCCGACAATATCGTCATTGATAGCAAGCAGGCTGTCAAAATCTATCGGATTTTCCATCTCCTGCAGCTTCTTTCTCCCCGCCGCGGCATCCTCCGTCAGAATATCGTCCGCCTGCTCGTCAGCCCCCATCGTCTCGTTTTCCACCATGTTCTCCTCGTCAAAGCCTTCCGTTTCCTTATCCGTTTTCGCATATTCCTCCAGCGCGCTGTACTCATCCGTGCCCGCCTTGTACGCAAAATAAATCGTCACAAGCTGGTATCCCGCATAGCAGAACACCCCCAAAGCCACAATGATCACAAGCGTGCTGATAAAATTTCCGATGCCGCCCTTTTTGCGGCGCCGTTCTCTCCTTCTGTCTCTCGCCATAATAGCCTACACCTGCCTTCCTGTATGAACCACAACCTCATCCCGGTGTTTTGCTGCGCGCCCTCTTTTTAGATGGGTTTCCGGCACAAACGCCGGCAGACTCACCGTGAATGTCGTATAATATCGGTCGCTTGCCGCCGCGATTTTTCCGCCATGCAGCTCCACGATCTGCTTTGCAATCGAGAGTCCCAGCCCGGAACCTCCCGTCTGGCTGCTGCGCGCATTATCCACACGGTAAAATTTTTCAAAAATCGCCTTCAGTTTCTGTTCCGGAATCTGATGCCCTTTATTTGTAAAGGTAATGACGATATCATTTTCTCTCCTGCGCGCCTCGATCGCGATCTCCGTATCGCTGTAGCTGTACGCGATCGCATTGCGCAGAAGATTTTCAAACACACGCGCAAGCTTGTCCGGATCGCCGTCCACGATCAGCTTTTCGTCCGCATCCACCCGGCAGGTCATATATTTTTCTGCCAATATGCCATAGCTCTCGTCGGCAAGCTGTTCCAGCATCACCGAAAGATCGAGCTGCACCTTTTCCAGCACAATGTCCTGCAGATTAAACCGCGTGATCTCAAAAAATTCATTAATCAGCTCGCCCAGCCGGTTCGCTTTCTCCAGCGAAATATGGATATATTTCTGCCGATCCTCCTCCGGCATGTTTTTCTGCCCGTCCAGCATCGTCAGATAAGCAATGATAGAGGTGAGCGGCGTTTTCAGATCGTGCGCAAGGTAAACCACCAGATCATTCTTTTTCTGCTCGCTCTCAATCCGCGCCCGCTCCTTTCGTTTCAGCGTCATTTTCAGCCCTGTCAGCTTGTCAGAGATCGGCTGCATCACCGGCTCCTCGTTGTCCTCGCGGACATCGTCGATCGCCTTCTCCACGCGGCTGAGATAGCCAAGAATTCCCTTGATCGCCAGATTGTAAAAAATCAGGAACAGCAGGATGAAGCCGATCGCAAGGAACAGAAATTTATTGTCCATGAAAATCTTTCCGTAAAGATGATCCGCTGTGTTCCAGTCCAGATGAAGCTTTGAGAAAAACCACATCATCAGATCCGTGAAGAAATCCTGAAAGATTCCGTCAATCAAAAAGCGGACAATCCCATAGCCCACCACCAGCGTCAGTGCTGCCACCAGGCTGGTGCGGATGAGAATTGTCCTCTTTAGTTTTTTATAGCTATTTTTCAACTTTGTATCCTACTCCCCAGACCGTCTTGATAAACTCGGTTTTTCCCATCGGTCCGCCCATCTTCTCGCGCAGATGACGGATATGCACCATCACTGTATTGTTGCTCTGTTTGTAGTATTTTTCATGCCACACCTGCTCAAAGAGCTGCTCCGAGCTGATCACCTGGCCGCGGTTTTCGCAGAGAATCCAGAGAATATCAAATTCAATCGGCGTGAGCGTCAGCTCGCGCTCATTGAACGTACACTCATGCGTGCTGCGGTTCATCAGCAGACCGCCGAAATCTATGACATCCTCCTGCGGCTTTCCGCCGTCGTTGTACTTCGTGTAGCGGCGAAGCTGCGCCTTCACACGCGCGATCAGCTCCAGCGGGTTAAACGGCTTTTCAATGTAGTCGTCCGCGCCCAGCGTCAGCCCATTGATCTTGTCCATATACTCGGTCTTTGCCGTCAGCATGATGACCGGAAACGTGTGCGTTTCGCGGATCTTCTGCAGGATCGTAAAGCCGTCGATGTCCGGCAGCATGACGTCCAGTATCGCCAGATCCGGCTTTTCGTCTTCTACCGCCGCCAGGGCATCTCTTCCATTATAGCATTTAACAGCCTCAAAATTTTCATTTTTCAGATAAAGTCCGATAACGTCCGCAATTTCGCGTTCATCATCAACGATCAGTATTTTGCCGGGCATAGCTGCCCCTCCTTCTGTATATAATGTGCCTGCATCAAAAAGACCGGATCCGCAACCATGTCCGTACAAACGGATAAATGCCTTCCGAACACAGCCTTTACCGCGGCGGTCAGCCCTCGCAGTTTCCGACGGTGCGCGGGAACGGAATGACATCGCGGATATTGCCCATGCCGGTAAGGTACATCACGCAGCGCTCAAAGCCAAGCCCGAAGCCCGCATGACGGGTGGAGCCGTATTTGCGCAG
>CABRSG010000026.1 GCA_902473545.1 uncultured Lachnospiraceae bacterium
GATGGAACGGCGCCGTATACGGTGCGCTTTACCGTTTCGCTGGATGGCGGAACCGTACACGAGGAGACGGTTACGGCGAAAAAAGCAGGTCAGATACAATTTACGTATATGCCGCAAAGCTTCGGCGTGCACGAGGTGAAGATAACGGTTACGGACGATTCCGGAAAGAAAGCGTCTGCAAAGGCATCACTTCCGGTATCTGTTCTTGAAGAGGAGAGTGCGCAGGACTGGGCGGCCAGCGTCGAAGGCGTTACGCTGACCGGTGACTGGAGAAAAGATCTTCCGGCCATTGCCGCCACACAGCTGGGCTATGAGGAAAGCAGACGTAATTTTATAATTGATGAGAATGGTGAACAGCAGGGCTATACACGCTATGGACACTGGTACGGCATGACGTACGAAGAATGGTGCGCGATGTTCGTGTCCTTCTGTCTGCATTATGCAGATATTCCGGCGGAATGGTTTCCGCGTGAGGCAGAGTGCGGCAGATGGAAAGCGAAGCTGGAAAACATCGGCGCGTACGAAGAGCGCGGCGGAGATTACGTTCCGCAGAAGGGCGATCTCGTTTTCTTCAACTATGACAGCGACAGCACGCCGGATCATATCGGAATCGTAGTGGATACGGCGGAGAACCAGATCTTCGTGATCGCAGGAAATGAAAACAGATCCGTATTAAAAAGAGAATACGGGTTGGCTGACAGCTCCATTGCGGGTTACGCCAACATGGAGCATATCATGGAGCGCGCAGGCGTTCTGGAGAAATTTGAGCAGACAGAAGAGACCGAAGGTGAAACCGGAAACGAAACCGAGACCGAGGGCGAAACCGCAGCGGAACCGGAAAGCGTGATCGGCCGGAAAATATATACAAATACGGATAGTGTCAACCTGCGCGAGCTGCCCGACGTTGCGTCGGCAGCCGTGGGTACGGTCGAAGCGGCAGGCACGGAGCTTGTCATTCTCGACGCAGCTTCAAACGGAGAAGAAACCTGGTATCAGATTACATATAACGGAATCACGGCGTGGATACGCAGCGATCTGACGGTGCTGAGCGAGCCAGAGACAGAAAATGAGCCGGAGAGCGAGCTGGAGACGGAAGACATGTCGGAGACGGAAGATACGTCGGAGAGCGAGTCAGAGACGGAAAATGTGTCCGGGACCGAAAGCGCAGAACCGGAGGAAAACGGGACGGCTGCAGGCGAAGAAGCGCAGATCACGATCCATACGGAACAGGAAAATGTAAAGGTAGGAGAAGAGATTACCTTTATCGCGGAGGTATCCGGTCTGGAAAACGCAGCCTTTCAGTGGCAGCGCTCTGAGAACGGCGAAAACAGGGAGGATATTGACGACGAGACAGGCCTTTCTTATACGATGGTCGTGACGGACGAAAACAGCAGCTATTACTACCGGCTGGCGGCGCTCGCCGCCGCGCCGGAGCAAAGCGGCAGCCAGGAAATAGCCGCCGCAGAAGAAAATCAGGAGACGACAGACGCTCCTGGTTTGTTTGCTGTGCGAAAAGTAAGGGCGGCAGAGGAGAAAGAGCCGGATCAGGCCGCAGAACAGACAGAAGACACAGAGGAGACGGCGGACGCAGGCAGCCGGCAGCAGATTGTTTCCAACGCGATGCAGGTGCCGCTGTATACCACGCGCGCGGCAGAGCCTGTCCATCTTAATCCAAAGAATACGCCGGATAGGAATGCGGAGGATCAGATCGTAAAAGAGGCAGGTACAGTAAACGGCGCAGGAACCGCCGACGAACCGATGCTGCATTATGCGAAAGCTTTTGAAAAGGCGAAAGATAATGGAAGCAATATGATTTATTTCTGGAACCCGTACGCGGAGTTTGTAGAAAACGGCAGCGCGGAGGTGAGCAACTTTACAGGCGCAGTCATTGATGGCGAAGGAATTATTACGCTTGCCCAGTATACGACGAAGCACAATGGTTATCTGTTTGAAATCGCGAACAATGAGGAAAACTGGTCACTGAGCAATATGACGCTGAGAGGAAGCTACCCCCTCATCGGTATGCTGGGAGGAAAGGCCGCCCTTGACAATGTGAAAATGAGCGGCGGGACGATATTCTTTGAGTACATTGATAGTGAATTTCCACAGAAACCGAGACTGACGGTAAGCAATATTCCGGAAGGCGATACCTATGTGGTTAAATTCGGCGAGTATACGGCTGACACGGCGATCGCGGCATCCTCAAAGCACCGTGCGCCGCTGATCCGGCTGGAGGGCGAGAATGCGGAGGAGATGGCGAAGCAGATCGTGCTGGATACGAGCCTCCAGAGAAAATACAAGCTGATCTTCCGGAACAACACCGTATACGTGACGGAAAATAATGATTATCTATATGTATTTTTAAGCGCTGACCGCGGCTATGACGATGATGGAAATCTGGATGATATTGATGCGGAAGACGGACTGACCCCGTATACACCGGTCAACACGATGGAAACGGCGATGAAGATTCTCAGAGAAAATTCGGATCTTGGCGGCATCCGGGTGATCGGCAAAGCGCCGGAGGTCACAGAGACAGCAGTCTGGGATCTGTCAGAGTTTGCCGGAGCCGGTAAAAACGCGGTGGAGCGCTGGAACGGAAGATATATTGAGGGAAGTTCAGGCATAACCAGAACCATGAGCAGCTCCAGCCCCGTTATGTGTGACGGACCGATAGCAATCGTGACGGGGACGGGCGCGCTGACTCTGAAGGATATCAGTCTTACCGGAAAGAACGATGCGACGCTGAAGGTGTCCGGCATTCTTGTGATGGAAGCGGGAGCATATCTTCAGGGAAACGAAAATAAAGCAACGGATAATTCGAAAAACGAGTCCTGGAAGCCGGGCGGCGCTGTCTATGCCGATGGAAATGCGGTCGTTACAGTGAAGAACGGCGCGTTCATTACTGGCAATGGCGCTCAGGACGGAAGCTCGATTTATGCCACAGGCAGCGCACAGGTCACGGTGGAAAGCGGTGCGGACATTGTGACGGGGCAGAAGACGTATAAATTGTGGAATGACAACAGGTTCGGGACGCTTGACCAGTTGCCGCGCGTAGGAAGCCTTATTTACGCAGACGGAAACGCGCAGGTTTCCTACAGCGGAACGATATCCGGGACAACCCCAATAGTATCCGATAGATACGCAATAACAAACAATATGGCGATGTTTTATGCCCGTTCGGGCGCTGTGCTGACGCTTAACGGCGTTCAGATCACGGGTAACAGCAACTGGAGGTTCATTATCTGCACTGAATCAGGCGGAAATGTGACACTGGAGGCAGGAACCCAGATCAGCGGCAACACAGGCGCTGAACGCATCATTAACATGGGCGGTATAATCGGAAATCCTACCTATAGAGAAACCTCCGCCGGGGCGCTGAAGCTGAATGGAACGGCGGAAAATCCGGTAAAGATAGCAAATAACAGCGACAGCGGCTGCGCCGTTTATACTCTCGGCAGCGTTACGGCGAGCTATGCGGAGATTACGGACAACGAAAGTATTGAAGAAGAAGGATATTCCGGCTTGTGTGCTACGGGTGGATTTGGAGGCACGGTAGATCACTGTAAGATTAATAATAATAAATCAGATTACTATGCGGGCGTATATTTCGATCTGAGAAGCGGCTATCCGGTGACGGTGACAGATACAGAAATCAGCGGGAATACAGTGAATGGAACGTTCGGCGGAAGCACTGCGGGATTGTGCCTGGATAATTATAGTAGTAGGAATAATACATCGTGGGCTCCTCTGGTCAAGGTTCAAAACTGCACGATTAAAGAGAACGTGAATAATGCAGGCGGATTTGCCGGACTTCGCGCGATTTCTTCAACGACCGGCACGGTGATCAGCGATACGAAAGTAACAGGAAATCAATCCACGGGCAACGCTGGTATAGATCTGTTTGGAGATGAACGGGCGGTGCTGGCGCGGACAACGGTGGAAGGCAACAGCGGAGACGGAAAATCAGGCATCATCCTTCCGACCACTTCCATCGGTTCGTCGAGCGTCATGCTGGCTCTGACCGGAGACTGCAGGATCCCGGAAGGACAGAAGGTGTACTTTGGCAGCAGGCAGGCGCTTCGCCTGCTCACAGCGATAGAGCAGGAAGATAAGATTTCGCTTGTACTGGGAGAGACAGCGGATTCATCTCACTTTAGTGTGGGCCGGAGAGTGGTGGTTCCCTACGACGGTACGCTGACACCGGCTGACCTTGGTTACGATAGCGGGGAATTTCTTACGGATGTTACCGGTCAGATCGGGAAGTTTGCGGGAGAAAATATGCCGCAGGATCCGTACCCCACCCAGCTGGCGGAGGACAGCCCGGATATCAGGATTCCGTTATAGAAAACAATACGACGTCAGCGACCCATGGCGGACACGGAATTGCCGCGCTAAACGCCACCGTTACGCTTCTTGGTACGGCAGAAGGCAAGTCGAAAACGCAGCCGCTGATCTATATGGGTGCAGGCGGCAAGCTGATACTTGGCGGCGCTCTTACGTCGACGGTGGAAGGAGAACCACTGGAGATCTATCTGCGGGATACTGCTATCGGACTTGCAGAGGAGCTTACAGAAACAACGAAATGCCTTCTGAGCCTGAACAGTGACTTTACAGGAAAGATCGTTGTGGGATGCGGACGGAAACTTCACGAATTCGGAAGGAGAGACCTGGCAGCCTGTCATACAGCGATACCGGGAGTACTACGCTGATTATCTGGTAAATGTTTTAAATAACGGCAACCTGACCATGGAAAACCTGGTGCTGGACGGAAACAGCGACAGTGTCCTTGAGAGTACGAAGCAAGCCCCGAAAGGACTGATCTGGGGAGATTCGGGAAGCAAGATTATCCTGGCTGCCGGAACAGTTTTGCGCAATCAGAAGGTTGAAAACTCATCCAGCGGCTCTTTGAACTTTGTGGGTGCATTGTATACGCAGGGTGAGGCAGAAATCCAGAAGGGCGCGCTGATCACTGACTGCAGTACCAAGTCACAACCGATTGTCTGGGTACAGGATACGGCAGCGGATAGCGGTAGTCTAACGCTTTGCGGCGAGATCAAGGACTGCACAGTGACGTCGTCGGGAGCAATCGTGCATGCTGGATCTACATCTAATAAGGGTTCAACTCTTCGGATAGATGGCGCACATATTCACAACTGCACAGCCAGTTATATCGTATATGTAAAAGACAGAGCCTGGCTTGCGGGTATGGAAAACACGACAATTGAAGATAATGCCTGCGGAACGGGAGGGATTGTAAACATCTCTATTGAGAATAATACAAAATCGGGTGAGATGACGATACAAAACTCGACGATCCGCCGCAACAGCGGAACGGGTATTGCGGCAAAACTTTCAAATGTTACGGGCAGGCATACGCTGACGCTGAACAAGGTTACCATAACCGAAAATGTAAATAAGTCCATACCTAGTGGTCCCAGAATGAATCCGGGCGGCGGAGTCCGCATTGGTGAATCTGGCAATGGCGGTACTGTGAATATAACGGACTGTACGATTGAGAGAAACGAGGCTAACATAGGCGGCGGCGTTTACGTAGGTTCGACGACGGCGCAAGTGAATATTTCCGGCGGCAGTATTTCGAACAACCGAAGTAAGGACGAGGGCGGCGGCATCTGCTTCCTGAGGATACCAGACGGATTCTCAACATCAAAGTATAGCGACGTTTCGGGCAGCCTGAAGATCGAAAACGGAACAAAGATCTGCAATAATATCGCTATGGGGGATGGAGATGCAGACTCCAGTTCTCTCTCCAGTCTTAATTATGCATACGGGGGCGGTATTCATGCTATTTGCCCGGATGTAACGATTGACAGCAGTGTAGAGATCAGCGGAAACTTTGCTGCAGTGGAGGGCGGCGTCTACATTAATACATACAGATGCAGTTCGCCCGGCGAGGTGACGATTGACGCGCAGATTACAGGCAATACGGCGAACAATGGAGCCGGCATTGCGGTAAACGGCTCGGAGAGCTGCAAGATTTTGCTCAACGGCGCAGTGACCGGAAACAAGATCCGCGAGGATAAGAATGGCTATATTACATGGACAAGACAGCAGCAGTCGGCCGGCGTTTCTGTGAAGGGCGGTCCCGTGGAGTGCCGGGCCGATATCAAAGATAATGTGGGAGGCCACGGCGTCTATGTGGGAGAAAACGGACATCTGACCTTTTCTGGCGGCGAGATATCCGGCCATATGAACGGATTCAAAGGCGGAGAAGCAAAGGGAGGCGTCGTGGTCGTTGAAACAAGCGGTAACCTGAAGGGCGCCCTTGTAATGAAAGGAGGCGCCGTGGGCGTTGACCGGGGCGGCACCTTTGAGATGACCGGCGGCAGGATTACCGGCAATGCAGTCAGTGCAGAAAGCTGTGTAATAAAGGGCGGCGCTATTTATGCCGGACAATTAGATAACAACAGCAACAGCAGGGATGATGCGAGTGTGATCATAAGCGGCGGTGAGATCACCGGAAATGCGGTGGAAGCGGCGGAGACGGTAACGCAAATAAGCGGAGGCGCTATCTGTGCCGATGGAAACAGTAATCTGACGGTATCCAGGGGCGCGATTTATGAAAATGCTCTGGGAAAAGCCGGACTTATACAGGGAGGAGGTATTTATGTAAATGCCTACCGGGCTGATCTTACGATGACCGGCGGCGAGATTTATCGAAACGCAGAGGGCGGGAAGATACAGGGCGGCGGTATTCACCTGTATGGAAGTAGCAGCAGCTCAGACGGCGTTTGTGCAATAACGGGTGGAACCATCCGGGAGAACGGACAGACCGGTCTTTATGAGACAGATCAGAGCAAGATAGATAACGGTATTTGCACGGTCAATGTAGGCGGCGGAGTCTATGCCGGCTACGGCGTATCGCTCACCATCGGTGGGGACGCCGTCATCAGCCGGAATACGGCGCAGGCCGGCGGCGGGATTTATGCGGATGTAAAAGGAACGCTGACGGTCGGTGGCAACGCCCTTATTACGGAGAACGAAGCGTATGAAGGAAACGGCGGCGGCGTCTTTACGCTGAAGCTGACAAAGGTGAACGACAGCGCGGTCATCAGTGAAAACCGGGCGGCAAACGACGGCGGCGGTATCTACTTTACGGATGATAATCGTAATTATACAGGTTCTTTGAGGACGACTTCCGGAGCCTGGGAATCTATCCTGAACGGCGGCTATTTCCTGTATAATACAGCCGGCGGCAACGGCGGAGCGCTGTATCTGAAAAATGATGCAGACAAAGAATACCAAAAAGGTTCTCTGGTGTATCAAAACCAGTACGTTTCCATACATAACGCTTATATAGAAGGAAACAAGGCGGTGTATGGACAGGGAGTCTACTGCGACCAGTTCCGCCATATCAGGCTGTACGGCAATCAGGCGGTGATCGAGGATGAAATTTATCTCCGGAGTACAGATTGTGCGATTGAGCTTGCAGCCACCTGCCAGAACAGTAATACGTATCTGGTGGAGGTAAATGATGATAAAAAGGAGGGCTTGCTCTACGCAAATCGTTTGTTTCAGGTCAACAGTACAGTAGTGACGCCAACGAAGGGGAGTATCGAGACTGCAACACCGGCGCTTCGATGGTTCACAGTAAAGAACGCATCTTATATCCTGATGGCGGGCAGCAGTTTGAAAAGCAATGATATCGTACTGGGGCGGTGTGTCTTTATCGACAGCGTAACGGGTTCGGATGATTTTGTGTTCAATAAAACGGGCGATCATACGGGCGTCAACCCAGACAAGGCGGTGAAGACATTTGCGGCTGCAAAACAATTACTTGGATCCAGTCCGGGTGTGATCTTCGTATCCGGTCCGGTCCAGGTAGAAGGAACGGAAACATGGGCGCTGTATTCGTCGAACCAGTCGATCCGCCGGTATACCGGTTTTGCCATCGGCGCCAAGGATGTGTTTCCTGTATACGAGGGCAACCTTGTGGAAGTGAAAGAGGGCGGAAATCTGACGCTGAGCAGCAATATAACGATCGACGGCGGCAGCGAGTATCTGGATCAGGCTGTTGAAGGATGCATCATAAAGGTAGAAAGCGGCGGTACGCTGACTGCGGGAAGCAGTACGAAATTACAGAATAACACCACCACCGGCTGCGGCGGCGCGATGCGCATTGAAGACGGCGGAACGGCTGCGCTGACTAGCAGTAAGATCATCAACACGGTGGCGGAACAGCAGGGCAACGCCATCTATCAGGACGGCAAGCTGGTTTTGTCGGGAAGTCCCACCATTGAAGGTGATATATATCTCGGAGAGGTACAGAAGGATGAAAACGGAGAACCGCTGGCGAAGCCGGAGGAGGACGTCATTCAAATAAAAACCTCCTTTAGGCCGAGTGGTAAGATTGAGATTTCCCTGGGCGACGCCTACTATACGCGTCCGGTAGTCATCTACCAGGATGGCAAGCCTGCGCCTGAGACAGACAAGGCGGGCAGCACATTCGTGATGGCGGAAAATGTGGCGGCGATGTATGCGCTGGCAAACCGCAGCGACCGTACCGGAACAGATAAGGATACTCTGGAGCTTACGGAGCCTCTGGTGGTCTATATCGACGGGGTAAATGGAAAGGATGACTGGGAATTTGGCGATGCGGCATATATGGACGGCGATACACCGGATACGGCGGTGCAAACGCTGAAGCGCGCCTATGAGCTTTTGGCGGAGCGCGGAGCAGCCACGCTGTTCGTCGTAAATACGGTGACGATTGACAGTGATATCACGATCACAAGCAGAAGCTATACGGATACTGCCGGGAACAAAATTACGATTCCGGAGGATAAGGTTCCGGGAGGCGTGGCTATCCGGCGGTATTCCCAGCCGTATGAGTGGGAGGAGGTTACGAAGGAACTCAAAGACAAATATGGAGACACCTATCAGGGCGGTTACACGAAAGAAAGCAATGTGAACGAGTTGTTTGTTGTAAAAGACGGCGGCGCTCTGACGATCGGTGATAACCTGACGGTAAACGGACACAGCCTGGCATTTCCATCGGCGAATCCCAGGTACAATGCGCCGGCAGTGAAGGGCGCGGCTCTGATCCAGGTGGACGTCGGTGGAAGTCTGACGCTGGAAGGGGATGCGCTTCTGACCAGAAACAGCAGTGTCGGAGACGGCGGCGCGGTAACGATGTATGAGGCAAGTATTACAAATACCTTCGCTGTAAACGGCGGAGCAGTGTATGCAGGCACAGGAAGCGTTGTTATGCCGAAGGAGAATGGTAACAAAATCAGCACCAGGGAATTTCGAAGCGTCAAGGCGGAAGAGAACGGCGGAGCCATCTATATTGGAAAAAATGCGAGCGCTTACCTGTACGCCGGAACGGAGATTTCCAGTGCGTCCGCAAAGGAAGGAAGTGCAGTTTATCAGGGCGGCCGCTTCTCGGTGGAAGGCCAGATGAACGTGTCGGGTGAGGTTTACCTGGCAGCGGATCATTATATCGACGTGAACAGCGGCGGTTTCCTAAATAACGGAAGCTGGATCATCGACCCGGAAAACCCGTACGAGGGCAGAGACATCGCGCTGTATGCGGATGGAATGGAAAAGCCGAACGATGATGAGAAGGCAAAATTCCCGCTGGTGGACGAGGTGGCGCGCTTCTATTATCTCAATAATGAGGACGAAAGCCTTATAGAGAATGGCCCCAGAAGAGCAAATATGTTGGAGCTGCAGTTGCCGCATTTTGTCTATATCGACGGTGTGAACGGCAGTGACGAATATGAGGATGGACGCACGGAGCTTACGATCGGCTCAACACCGGAGACGGCGGTTAAGACGCTAAAAAAGGCGTATGAGCTGCTGAAGGAAAGGAATTGTCCGAGGCTGTATGTGGTAGATACTGTAACGATCGACACAAGTATCCTCCTGTCAGAAAAGAGATACGCAGGAAGCGACGGCGCCGTAGAGCTTGATAAGGAAGCAGAGATCATGCGCTACAGTCAGCCTGATGCGGCAGCGGAGCTGACCGGTTTCAAACGGGAAAGCAATAAAAACGCGCTGTTTAAGATCGCAGAAAACGGAAACCTGACACTGCGGTCCATGGTGATCGACGGACACAGCACCGGGCAGGGCGGAAATAGGAGGACGACGGCTCCGGCAGTGAAGGCGCAGGCGCCGCTGATCGAAAATGCCGGTACTCTGCGGATCGCGAGCGGAACGGTGCTGCGGAACAATAACAATGTAATGGAAAACGGCCGCGGGGGCGCGCTGTATGTAAACGGCGGAGAAACGGTCGCATACGGAGGTACGATTTCAGGAACCGCAGCCAGTCTGGGAAGCGCTGTTTATCTGGACGGCGAACTGAAGATTTATAACAGCATGCAGCTTGGAGATCTGCAGGTTTACCTCCACAGCGACGATATAGATAAGCCGACAGGCAGCTATATCTACGTGGAGACGAACGAGCCGAACAGCGGCAGGCCGATCACGGTGGACTTCCCCAACTATGTGGACTACCGTGTGATCGCAGAGTACAGCGATGATCTGAAACCGAACGCGGATAAGTATTCGGAGGACGTGGCAAAACGCGAGGCGGCCGGACTTCTGAAGGTGGTTGAGAAACAGCAGGTGCTGCTGCGGAAATATCCGGACGAAGCAAAACAGATCAACGTTACCGTTCCGCTGTATGTCTGCATGTATGCTTACGGCGGCAACGGCAAGGTAGTGACTCCGACAGAGGAAGCTTACGCAATCACCAGCCGCTCGAACTGCCCGGTACAGATAACATCTGTGCAGGCGACGGAAGCCGTCTGGGATCTGAAGGAAAAAGCCGCGGAGCTGAAGGAGGCCGGAGAGCTGTATCTTGCGCTGGACGGTCGGCCGGTCACGGAGCAGAAAACAGACACCTCGAAAAATGACAGGTGGCTGATCCCGGCCGCGCCGCTCATCACAGAGGACGGCGATGCGGACGATGGCTCCGGTGCAAACAGAGAACCGCAGAACCTGAGCATTCAGATAGACGCGGCGATCGCAGGCGGAAACGTCAATGAAGAGGGCGAAGCAAGAGTCTGCACGGTCACTTATACGGTGGCCGCTGCAGAAAACTGAGACGGCCGGGTCAGAACGGCGGAGGACAACAGACATGAAGAAAATGAAAAAAAGCAGGGCGGCACTGATCGCCGCCGGGCTTTTGGTAATTGTTTTGATTGCCGGAGTGCTTGTGTGGTTTTTCATCTTCCGGCAGGATTACAACGACGACGACTTTTTTGATCCGATGGCGGTGACCGGTATCCTGCCGGGCATGTCGGAGGGGGAGATTCAGTCGGAGCTGGACCGCGTGGTGGAGGAAGGGATGCTGAACATTTCCATTGCCTCTGACATCAGCTTTGAAGACGGAAGGACGAACGGGCAGGCCAATATCTGGAACATAGAGGCCAACCGGTATATTTTCAAGGTGGCGATCGTGCTGAATGATACCGGCGCGACGCTCTATGAGAGCGGCGGCATTCAGCCGGGTCAGTATATCCAGTATATTGATCTTAAGGAGGAGCTGCCGCAGGGAGAGCACAAAGCGACGGCAACCTTTACGGCATACACGATGGAAGAACACCAGATCGTAGGCAGCGCGGCTGCCGAGATCACGCTGTACAGCAAAATGGAGGACGGGTGACGCCCGCCGGGCAGAAACAAAAATAATCCGTAACGTTCAACCGAGTGCAGGCGGCCGCCGTCCTTTCACGACGGCGCAGCCAGAGCCTCTTTGAAAATACAGCTTTTCCGGGCAGGAGCCGGAACAGGCAGAAAAATAAGAACACAGGTTGGAAGGAGAGAATCATTATGAAAAGAAAATTTTTGGCACTTACCCTGGCGGTATCAATGATTGCAGGATTTGGCGCCAGTGCGATGGCGGCGGAGCATGACCATGCGGAACCTTATGGCACGAAAGATGCGGCAGGAGTCGGCCCTCAGACAGAGATGCAGAAAACAGATGAAGAAGATATAGTTAATTACAGGGGCAGCACACAGTTCTATATCAATGTAGATAAGGATGGGACAGACGGTCCGGTAGATATTCCCGATCTGGAGGACGTGCCGGGCGCCGGCGGAATCTGCCACTATGAGATCGGATGGCAGATACGACGTGAAACGAATGTATCCGTAACGGTTCCGCTGTATGTTTGTATGTATGGTTACGGCGGCAACGGCAAGGTAGTCGCTCCGACCGGAAGTGCATATCATATGGAAAATGACAGCTACTATACGGATAAACGTACGGTGGATTACATTTATGCCTGCTATACGGTGCAGAACATTCTGAGCGAAGCACAGTGGAGTGTAGCTGAGTACGAAGGAAAAGCGGATACCTATGAAGCCTATATCGAGGGATTAAATAATTTAGGCGGAGAGCTTGCAGAGCTTAAGGCAGAATCAAAGGAGACAAGCGGCGAGTACGGGTATATCAACATGAAGGCAACGGATGACGCAGCTGATAATTATAAGATCTACAGACTCTCTGACTGCGATCTCCATACTGATACGAAAACAGATAAATGTGTTACGGAGTATTTCTACAGAGATACTAAGAATGAGGTAGAGAGCGTAGAAGTGAATGGAGAAACAATCTCTAAGACTACAGTACAGTATGCGGACGGCGGTAAGGCAAACAATGCTCCGCTTCAGATCAACGTGCCGACGATCAAAGTAGAGGCGTATACCTGGGCTATCCAGTCGACTTCTGCTACAAAAGATCTGAAGGCCGGTGAGATCGCAATGACGGTGAACGGGCTTGACCTGAATAAGGTATATACGTCCACCATGACGTCGGTGTCTGCTGCAGGCGGCTTTGAAGAGCATACGCTGGATATCAAGGATCTGAACTGGTTTATCGCGGCTCCGACAGATTCTGAGAATCCGGGAACATTAGATCTTCCGGTATATGCGGCGATCGCTGGAGGCAGCGTGAACGAGGAAGGCTGCGTTCCGGTAGTACGCGTAACCTATACGGTAGCACCGGCTCTTGATCGTATGGAGACCGGAAATTATGTGACGGCTAAGTAGTTGCAAAGTAATTAAAATATCCTAAACGTGGCGGCGTATGATTTATGCCAGGGCTGGAAGAAATCCTGCGCTTCCAGCCACCGCATAAGCTATACAGATGGAAGAAGGAAAGAGACGGATGATGACAGAAATGAACAATGATCAGGACAAAAAAAGTAAAACGGGCGGCCGGAAGCTGACGGCGGTGCTTGTAATCGTAATCGTGGCGCTTGCGGCGGCGCTGATACTGGTCTGGATGAAGCTGCGGCCGCAGGAGGAGCCTGCGTATGAGCGGGAGGCAGCGGCGAAGCTGGGGCAGCTTGAGGGCAAGAGCGAGGAGGGAAATCTGGAGATTGAAAATGTGCCTGCAAACCTGTATCTGATGCGGGTGGAGATCACGAGACAGGATACGGGGGAGGTAATCTACTCCACAAAATATATCGAGCCAAATAACCATATCCAGAACGCGAAGCTGGATGTGGATCTGGAGGCCGGGGATTATCCGGCGGATGTTGTATTTTATGCTTACAGTACACAGACGCAGGAAGAGATCGGCAGCGCGGGCTGCAAGATCACCGTTCATGTGAAGAATTAAAAAGCCGGAAGGAATGAAACAGGGTATGCAGGGAAAAGACAGAAAACAGAAATTTTCGATCATCGTGATCATTGTCATGCTGCTGATCATTATCGCGTTGCTCGTCCAGCATTATCTGCTGACGGGAAAGCCGGACGATCATCTGGAGGACGCCGTTAAGGCGAAGCTGGGACAGCTGGAAGGCAAGAGCGAGGAGGAAATACAGGCAGAGCTGGATCGGGTGATCGAGGAGGGGATGTTCCACATTGCGATCAACACGAATCCCGTATTTGAAGACGGGAGTGCAGAGGGAAATCTCGAGATTGAGAATGTGCCGAACAACCGCTACGCCATGCTTGTGCGTATCGTGCGCAGCGACACAGGGGAGCAGATCTACAATTCCGGGCTGATCGATCCGAATTATCATATCCAGGAGGACTCGCTCAGCGAGGATCTGCCGGCCGGGGATTACCCGGCAGCGGCGACCTTCTACGCATACGATATGGAGACGCAGGAGGAGATCGGCAGCGCGGGCTGCGAGA
>CABRSG010000027.1 GCA_902473545.1 uncultured Lachnospiraceae bacterium
AAGCAGGGAATACAGCATACCAAGCGCAACCGCCGCCACGATGACGAGCACGATCATAACAATCGCCGGAACGGTCGCCGGAACGAATTTCAGCACCAGCGCGCCGCCGAGCGCTCCCATAACCATGATACCCTCTAATCCGATATTGATCACACCGCTGTGCTCAGAAAAGCATCCGCCGAGCGCCACCAGGATCAGAACGGAAGCAAATATTAATGTGTATTGAATCAAAAGCAGCATTATGCTTCGCCCCCTTTCTGCATCTGCGCCGCGCGTTTTTCGTCCCGCTTATCGAGAAGCCGGTTCAGCCAGAGCTTGAAGAAAAATACAAAGCCGCAGAGGTAAATGATCAGCGCCGAGATCAGATCCGAGATCTGTGAGCAGTACATCGACTTATCCACGTATGCACCGCCGCTGGTAATATGCTGGATAAAGTAGGATGAGAAAATCGCTCCGATTGGATGCAGTCCTCCCAAAAATGCCGCCGCGATTCCGTTAAAGCCCATGCCCGGAACACTCGTCTGCGTAACCGCCCACTGCTCCACGCCGGTCAGATAGAAGAACGCAGCGCCCATTCCCGCAAGCGCGCCGGAAATCGCCATCGTAAGAATGATATTGTACTTCTCGCGCATACCGCAGTATTTCGCGGCCTGCTTGTTTAAGCCCGTCGCCTTCAGCTCATAGCCGAGCTTCGTTTTTTCCAGAAGCACCCACACCAGGATCGCCACCACCACCGCCAGCGGAAGCGCGATCGTCACGTATTTGTTGTTGGCAAAAAGCGCCGAAAGCCCCATGGACGGAATCATCGCGCCCGGATTTTTGGAGGTCAGCGCCTCAGAGTACGGGCTTGATGGATCCTTCACCGTGGAGAGCAGCATATTCACCACATACAGAGAGATCCAGTTCAGCATGATACAGGAAATTACCTCGTTTACATTGCAGTATGCCTTTAAAAGACCGGAAATTGCCGCCAGCGCAGCGCCAACGGCCACCGCCGCCAGAATGCAGACATACCACGGAAGATTCCATGCCAGCGCACAGTAGAGACATGCGCCCGCGCCCGCCACGTACTGTCCCGCCGCGCCGATGTTGAAAAGTCCCACTTTATAGGCAAACAGCACGGAAAGGGAGCACAGAAGCAGCGGCGCCGTCTTTACCAGCGTCGTTCCGAAATACTGCAGCGCCTTCACCTGCGTCGGATAATACATAAAATTCTTCAAAATAGAAATGATCGCTTTGCCCGCTCCTGCCGGATTGATCAGCAGCAGTACGATATAACCGACCAGAAGACCGATCAGAATACAGGCCAGCGAAGCTAACAAAGACTGGAACGCACCGTTGCGCAGGAGGCTCCTCTTTTCTTTTTTATTCATTTGTGCTGCCTCCCTTCTTTGCGCCCGCCATATAAAGGCCAAGCTCCTCTACCGTAACCTTCTTCGGATCAAACTCTCCGACGATCTCACCCTCGTACATTACAAGAATGCGGTCGGACACGTTCATAACCTCGTCCAGCTCCAGGCTGATGAGAAGCACGCCCTTTCCGGCATCGCGCTGCGCCACAAGCTGACTGTGGATATACTCGATCGCGCCGACATCCAGACCTCGCGTCGGCTGCACCGCGATCAGAAGCTCCGGGTTTTTGTCGATCTCACGGGCAATGATCGCCTTCTGCTGGTTTCCGCCCGACATGGAGCGCGCCAGCGTGACCGGTCCCTGCCCGGAACGCACGTCGTACTGCTCGATCAGACGCTCCGCGTAGGCACGGATATCCTTTTTCTTCAAAAATCCCGCTTTATTTGTAAACTGCGGCTCAAAATAGCGCTGCAGCACCATATTGTTTTCCAGCGTGTAATCAAGCACCAGCCCATGTTTATGACGGTCCTCCGGAATGTGGCTCATGCCCATGACAGAACGCTTCCGGATAGGCGCATGGGTGATATCCTCGCCGCACAGCCTGATCGTACCGGATTTTAAAGGCTCCAGCCCGGACAGGCCATAGACAAATTCCGTCTGGCCGTTTCCGTCAATTCCGGCTATGCAGACGATCTCGCCGCGGCGCACCTGCATACTGACATTGTTCACCGCATTGTTTTTGTGACGCTTCGACGCCACCGTCATGCCCTGGATATCGAGCACCACCTCGCCCGGCTTCGCGTCCTTTTTCTCTACGGCAAAATTAACGTCTCTTCCAACCATCATCGCGGACAGCTTTTCCGGCGTGGTATTCTTTGTCTCAACGGTACCCACGTATTTTCCTTTTCTGAGAACGGTACAGCGGTCGGAAACCTGCATGATCTCCGCCAGCTTGTGCGTGATAAACAGAATACTCTTTCCCTCCGCCGCCAGACTCTTCATGATCGCCATCAGCTCCTGGATTTCCTGCGGCGTGAGCACTGCCGTCGGCTCGTCGAAGATCAGTATTTCATTGTCGCGGTACAGCATCTTTAAAATCTCTGTGCGCTGCTGCATCCCGACTGTGATATCCTCGATCAGCGCGTCCGGATCCACCTGCAGACCGTATTTCTCAGACAGCGCCATCACCTTTTTCTTTGCCTCCTCCTTCTGCAGGAAGCCTCCCTTCGTCGTCTCCACGCCAAGGATGATATTGTCCAGGACGCTGAAACACTCCACCAGCTTAAAGTGCTGATGCACCATACCGATTCCCAGAGCGTTCGCATCATTCGGATCCCTGATCTCCACCTTTTTTCCATCCTTGCGGATCTCGCCCTCCTCCGGCTGATACAGCCCGAAAAGCACGCTCATCAGCGTGGATTTTCCTGCGCCGTTCTCTCCAAGGAGTGCATGGATCTCACCTTTTTTTAGCTGAAGGGTGATATTATCATTTGCTATGATGCCCGGAAAGCGTTTCGTAATGCCAAGCATCTCGACAGCATAATTTTCCAATGTCACCTTCCCCCTTTCTTCCTCTCTCGCATATATTTTTATTCTACCATATATTCTACAGAATTCAAAGAAAAAATAATGATAACATTATGCAATTTAGCAAAAAGAGGCACTGCTCTGCGGCGAATTCTGCCGCATTGCAATGCCCCTCTTATCTTTTCAGATAAAATTTTTATTTGATGTTTCCAAGGTCGTTTACAGTGATCGCTGTCTCCGGCATGGCCTCGATATTGTTGTCAACCGTAATATCGCCTGCTACCATAGAAGCTACCAGCGCTTTGTAGTCGTCCTCTGTGAAGGTGTCGCACCACTGCGTGCTCTCGAGCGGGAGCTGTACGTAGTTATCTTCCGGATTCTCGGATACCAGACCAAGGTTGTCGATCTTGCCGACATACTGATCCCATGTTCCTTCCAGAACGATTGCGGAAAGCAGTGTGTTTACCGTCGGAGCAAGACCCTTCATTGCGGAAGTGATGGTCATGCCTTCGCCGTATGCGTCGATAACCGGAGCCTGGTCAGAGTCAACGCCGATCAGCTTGCCGCCAACCTTTGCCGCTGCCTCTGCTGCAGAGGTATAGATGCCGCCGCCGCATGCAAATACTACTTCTACACCGTTGGTGGAATACCAGGTATCCATCGCTGCTGTGATATCAGCATCACCGTAGAACTGTCCGCCGTATGCATACTCGATCGTAACCTCATCCTCGATGCCCATCTCTACAGCCGCTGCGTTTGCACCCTGCACGTAGCCAAAGCCAAAGCGGATAACCGCCGGAACGGACATACCGCCGAGGAAGCCGAGATGCTTATATCCCATCTTTACTGCCGCATAGCCTGCCATGTAGCCCGGAAGCTCTTCCTGGTAGATCGCGCAGTAGGTATTCGCGGTATTGTAAACCTCAGACAGGTCTGCGTCTGTCATGTCGCCGCGAAGGTCCGCCTCAGACATATCGAGCGCGATAAATTTCACATCCGGGTAAGCCGGGGATTCTTCTCTTAACGTAGCTCCGAACAGATAGCCCGGAAGCACGATGATGTTATAGCCCTCTGCGCACGCCTGGTCAACTGCCGCGATACGGTCCGCATCGGAATCTCCGCCCGGTTTGTAATAATTGAAGTCTACGCCGTTTGCCTCTGCAAATGCCTTGCATGCCTCGTAGGTCGTCTGGTTAAAGGACTGGTCTGTGATATCACCGGAGTCTGTAACCATCGCAATTCTGTAGGTCTCGCCGGAAGTTGTCGTTTCTGTTTCATTCTGCACAACGCTGGAGGTTTCCGCCTCTGTAGCCGTTTCCTTCGCGCTGCATGCTGTAGCAGACAGTAACATCGCACCTGCAAGCACTGCTGCCATGAGTTTCTTTTTCATGATTCTTTACCTCCTTTAGTGATTAACAATAGTAGTATTATAGTAACATTTTTTCGAAATATAAGCAAGCCATTCTAAAAATAATTTTATAATTTAATGCGTCAGCATGGAAACCAGCAGGTAGATCAGTGTTCCGCAAAGTCCCAGGCAGAACAGGATCAGTCCGTAGGAAAGGCTTCTTCCGATGATGCCGGTATTCTCCTTAAAGCTCTCGTAGGCAAGCGCGAAGCTGTGCTCATAGTCTTTCTTCTTCGGATGCCTGCGCCATACTGTCAGATTGAGCAGTCCGACGATCCGGTTGACGATGCGCCCGCACACATGCGTCAGCGCATTGCCCTCCTCCAGCTCATGCGGCTGCGGGCTGTCCTGGTAGATGGTCTTTCGCAGGAACACGATCACGCCGTCCGTGATCGTATCGAAAAAGCCTGCCTCCACGCTTCCGGCAATCGGAAGGATTTTTGCCAGAAAATCTACTGCGTGATCGAGCACCGCGCAGACGCCGCCGCACACCGCCGGGATGGCCGTCAGAAGGATCGGGCGGTACACATAATCCTCCAGATCCAGCACACGCGGCCAGCGGTTCACGTAAACGGTGCTGCCGTCCGGCTGCTTTACAAGCATCCAGGTGCGCACGATAAACACATAGATCAGTACGCCGATCGTAATGGAGATCAGTCCTCCCTTTAAATTCGTCAGACTGAAATATGCCACCGTGTGCGGATTTTCCGCAAGTCCGCAAAAGTTCTGCGCCATATCAGCAATCTTATCCATCGTCAGATGCGGAAGCGCACCCATCAGCAGAAACAGCAGCGCCGGAATGCCGAGTGCAGCCGCGCTCACCTTATTCATATATCTTCCGCACATGCTGTCGTACTTTTTCTGCACCGCCGCGTCGTTGTTTTTCTCAACAAACACCGCGAAGAACAGCTTGCACATATACGCCACGGTAAGTCCCCCGCTAATGAGGAAAAGCCACTCGATGATCTTCATATCGCTGACTCCGAAAAATCCCTGCGCCAGCGCGCCCTCTTCAAGCGCCTCCATATACTCCACAATGCTCTCGTGGATGAGCGTCTTGCTGACATAGCCGGAAAACAGCGGAATACCGCCGATGCCGAGCGCTCCGGAAAGATAAATTGCCGTCAGCAGCGGCTTCTTTCTGCCAAAGCCGCGGATTTCGTTTAGGTTTAATTTACGCAGGTTCATAAATATGACGCCCGCCACCATGAAAAGCACCAGCTTGAAAAGCGAATGGTTCACCATGTGAAGAATGCTCCCGCGCACCGCAAGGGCGTTTTCTTCTGCGAGCAGTCCCTGCATCCCGACACCCACCAGAATAAAGCCGATCTGCGACACCGACGAGCACGCCAGCGTGCGCTTGAAATCAACGGAGAACAGCGCGAGCACCGCACCGACCACCATCGTGAGCGTGCCGATGCTCAATACAAAGGTGCCCCACTTCCAGTCGTGCAGCAGCAGTCTGCAGCTAATCACCAGAATGCCGAACATACCGGTTTTCGTCAGGATACCGGAGAGCAGCGCGCTCGCCGGAGCCGGAGCGACCGGATGCGCCTTCGGAAGCCAGATATGTAAGGGAAAAGCGCCCGCCTTCGCCGCAAAGCCAAAGAACAGACAGCCCGCCGCCACGTACACATTTTTGCCAGCGCAGGCGTCATAAAGCTCGCTGATCTTTAAAGTGCCGACCTGGTTATACAGGAGGAATAAGCCCATCAGCATCACCAGACCGCCGATCACCGCCACGGCAAGGTAGGTCGCAGCCGCGCGCAGAGACTCCTCTCTCTCGTCCTGCGCCACCCACACATAGGAAGCAAGGGACATCACCTCAAAAAACACAAAGGTCGTATAAAGATCCGCCGAGAAAAAGATTCCCTCGGTTGCCCCAAGCGTCACCAGCAGGAACAGGTAATAGCGGTTCCGATTGCGGTAGTGCGCAAAATACTGCGCGCTGAACAGCGTCGTCGCCATCCACATAAACGCCGCGATCGCACCGTACACTGCCCGGAAGCCCTCAGTCTCGAAGGAAAGTCCCATGCCACAGACGCCCGGAACCGTAAAGCCCGCCCCGTTCGCCCCCTTTACGATAAGCAGAAGAAGCACAAGCAGAAACTCTGCGATCGTAACACAGCCCGCCGCGCGGTCGCGCAGCGTCTTATCTTTTCTTCCCGCCAGGAAGGATACGCCCGCTCCAAGCATCGGAAAAAATACAATAACCGCCAGTAAAAAGAAACTGTTTTCCATTTTTGCGTTCCCTCCTTTCTAATAGATACCCGCGGCAACGTCCTGGAAAAAGGCAATCAGCGGCGAGGAAAACAGACCGAGCACGATCACTCCAGCCGCAAAGCAGATGAGCGGCAGACACATTTTCCAGGTCGGGTCCTTCGCAGACGCGATGGCAGAATCATCAAAATCCCTGCCCGGGAAAAACGCCCGAATAACAATCGACATCATATAGATCGCGGTCAGAAGCGCGGAGATCAGCAGCCAGCCGATACCAAAATACGACTGCACATTGCCGCTCTCCACTGCCGCCCCCGCCAGGTTCCACTTGCTGACAAAGCCTGCAAGTCCCGGCACGCCCATCAGTCCGAGCGCGGAGACCGTAAAGCAGCCGAACACAACCGGCATTTTTCTGCCCATACCGTTCATCTCATAGATGTAGCTCTTGCCCGTCTGGTGCATGAAAGCACCCGCGCACAGGAAGGAGCATATCTTCATAAAGGCGTGGCAGACCATATGCGCCAGCGCGCCTGTCATCCCCCACGGCGTCATAATGGTGGCGCCGAAAATGATATAGGACAGATTGCTGACCGTCGAGTAGGCGAGACGCCGCTTGATGTGCGTCTCCTTGACGGCACGGCTGCAGCCGTACACAATGGAAAACATCGCAAAGCCCATCACGACTGCCTGCACCCAGGTGCCGCGCAAAAAATCCGTGCCAAAGCTGTAGTATGTCAATCGGATGATCGCAAACACACCCGCCTTCACGACAGCAACCGCGTGAAGCAGCGCCGTGACCGGCGTTGGCGCAACGCCCGCGCTCGGAAGCCAGGAGCTTAAAGGCCAGATTGCCGCCTTGACGCCAAAGCCCATAAACGCCAGCAGGTAAATCAGCAGCAGCGTGTTGGTCTTATCGCCGATTTTTTCAAGATTTAATACGCCGCCCATCACAAACTCTACCGTATCCCCGTATACGATCAAAAAGACCAGTCCGATGAGCGCGAACGCCGCACCGCCCAGGGAATAATAGAGATACTTGCGGCTCGCAAGAATCGCCTCTCGCTTTAAGGTGTGCATCACCAGCGGCACCGTCACTAGCGTCAGCATCTCATAAAAGAAATACATACTGAGCATATCGGACGCAAACGCAATGCCAAGCGTTATGCCGTAGGTCATACTGTAAAACATGAAAAATATCTTCTCATGCCCCTCATGCTCCATATACTCAAAGGAGTACAGCATCGCCAGCGGCCACAGCACCGCCACCAGACCTGCGAACACCATCGACATGCCGTCGATTTTGAAGGAAATGGACAGATCGCGCACAAAATAGATCACCTCAAAAATCTCCGTCGGGCCGTGCGCCACCAGGGACAGCACGATCGCCGAGGTCGCAAGCATGAGAAGCTCCAGGTATATCATCATTCCCTTCCGCTTTTTAAACGGAAGCAGCGGCGTCGATGATCGGCAGCAAAATTGCAGCTAAAATCCAGTATTCACTCATATTCCGCCGCCCTCCTTACAGCACCGCACTGACGATCCCGGAAATATACGCCGTCAGCGGGTTCGGGAACACGCCCAGAAGCACCGCAAGCGCGGCAAGGATCGCCAGTGGAATCGTCATTGTCTTTACCGGTTCCAGTTTTTTCAAAGACTGATAATCGTAGTCATCTCCCGGCAAAAAGCCTTTGATGCTGATAGGCAGAAGGTATCCTGCCGTCAGCAGCGCGCTGACAAGCAGCACCACCGGACCGAGCCAGGAAAATACGGAAATACCCGATTCCAGGGAGCCGGTCGCCAGATACCATTTGCTGATAAAGCCGCTTGCAGGCGGAATACCGATCAGCGCCAGGGATGCAAAGGTATAGCACCAGATCGTCACCGGCATCTCCTTGCCTATGCCCGTCAGCTCCTCCACCCGCGTCCTCCCGGTGCGGTAGATGATCGCTCCGGCGGAGAGGAACAGACAGGACTTGATGAGCGCGTGGAACACAATATGCAGGAGCGATCCCGTCATCGCCTGCGGCTGCAGCAGCGCAAGCCCGAACAGAATATAGGACGCCTGGCTGACGGTCGAGTAGGCGAGCCGCTTCTTTAAAAGCTTCTCACGATAAGCGAGCATGGAGCCCATAAATACCGTGATCAGCGTCAGCACCAGCCACGCCGTCTGCACCCAGGTGCCGCGCAGAAAATCCGGACCAATCACATAAAATACGGTGCGGATCACGCCGATGACGCCCGCCTTTACGATCAGACCGGACAGCACCGCGCTCGCCGGAGCAGGCGCAACCGGATGCGCAGTCGGCAGCCAGGCGTGCATCGGGAACATCCCCGCCTTCACGCCGAAACCAAGGATCATAAAGAACGCGATCACCAGAAGCACGCCCTCATGACCCGCCACCCGCGCCATGTCGAGCGAGCCGCCTGCGGTAAAATCAAGCGTTACGGCATACCGGTTCATAAAGTAGATGCCAAGCAGTACCATATATGCGCCGCAGAGGGAATAAAACAGGTACTTCATGCCCGCCATCAGCGCCTCCCGCGTCTTTGTGTGCAGCACCAGCGGGAGCGACATCAGCGTCATGATCTCATAAAATACGTAGAACGTGATCAGATTGCCGGAGAACGCCAGCGCGAGCAGCACGCCGTACACGATCAGATAAAAACCGAAATAGCGCTTCTCCTCCTGCTCGTGCTTCATGTACTCAAAGGAAAATACCCCTGCGAGTACCCACACAAGCGACACGATCACCGCGTACAGCCTGCCGAGCGCGTCCACGCGGAAGAAAATTTTTAAGTTATCTCCGAATTGCAGCAGCAGTAATTCCTTCTCGCCGCCAAAAATCACCAGCATCGCCAGTACCGCCGTGACCGCAAGGGCGATACCCGTCATGCGGATAAGCCTTGCACGTTCCCTGAAAACCGGCAGAATCAGTACCGCCGCACCACAGAGGATCGGAAAAAATACCGCGATAACGATCCAGATAGAATGATTCATTTGTCCTCTCCTTTCCTCTTACGCAAAATTTGAAAGCCCGGTCTGTATGATGTGCAGGATCGGCTCCGACATCATACCGAGTACCATGTTCAGCAGCACGAACAGTACGATCGTAACAGTGTAAAGTTTCTGCTGGCTCATGGTGACGGTCGTATAGCCTTTTTCCTTTATCACACTCTTCTTCTCCGGCACATAGATGCGGATAACCGTCTTTAAGAAATAAATCGCATTTAAAATCGTACTGATTGCCAGAACGATCAGCGTCGGCAGCATCTTCACGGTCGGATGCAGCACCGCCGCCTCCGCGAACAGAAGCTTGCTCACAAACCCGGCAAAAATCGGCACGCCGACCATCGAGAGCGAGCCGACCGTGAAGCCGACGCCCGCGATCTTGTTGCGGTAGCCCGCGCCCGTCAGCGCAAAGAAGCTGCGGCTGCCCGCCGACACATCCGTAAGCCCGATCGCTGAGATAAACAACAGCGACTTCGTGGCGGAGTGCGCCAGGATATGGAAGATGCTTGCCACCATACCCTCTGTTGTTCCAAGTCCAAAGCCCATGTAGATATAACCGATCTGCGCCACCGACGAAAAAGCGATCATCCTGCGGACATCCTTTTCCGTGATTGCGCTCACGGAGCCGAAGATCATGCCGCAGAGACCGAACACAAACAGCACATTTAGAATCTTGCTTCCGCAGATAATGTCAAAGCCAATCACACGGTAGAATATCTTGATCAGCAGGAAAATATATCCCTTGGACACCAGGCTGGACAACATCGCCGCCGAGGACACCGTCGAGTAGCCGTAGGCATCCGGCAGCCAGGAGTGGAACGGAAACAGGGCGCTCTTGATAGAAAGACCGACCGTAATCATACCAAGGGTGATAATCATCGGGATGCGGTAGGTTCCCGCTGCCATGATATGCTCCACCTGCTCTTTGATATTGGACATCAGCAGATGCCCGGTCAGATCGTAGAGCATACAGATGCCCATGAGCAGCAGACCGGAGCCTAAAAGACTCATAATCATGTAGCGCACCGCCGCCTCGATCGTTCTTCCGTTCTGACGGATCATGATCAGACCGCAGGCGGAGATCGTGTTGATCTCGACAAACACATACGCCGTAAACAGGTCGTTTGTGTAAACCAGCGCCAGCAGGGAGCTTAAAAGAAGGTCCGTCAGAATATAGTAAATGTTGTGCTTGCTCTTTTCCACCTCATCGTCCAGCTTTTTTCTGCCGCCGAGCATCGAGAGCAGCATGACCGTGCAGAAGGCGAGCGCCATCGCCGCCTCCAGCGCGCCCGCGCGGATCTCGTTGCCCCAGGGAGCCGGGAAGTGTCCCATCATAAAGGTATAGCTTCCGCCCACCTCTATCATGTAGCCCAGAAGCCACGCCGACATCACCCCGATAACCGTGATCGCCGCCGTGTTCAGCCACTTTGCATATTTCCCGGGCAGAACAGAGGATATGATGCCGGAAAACATGGAGATCATGATAGAAAAGAAGGGGACATTCTGTACAAACGCCATCACAGTCCCTCCTTTTTAAGCCGGGAGGAAATCTCATCAAGATCCAGCGTGTGATAACGCTTATAAAGCCGCACCGTCAGAGAAAGCATCAGCGCCGTGACGGAGACGGATACCACGATGCCCGTCAGTACAAGGCCGCTTGGGATCGGGTTAATATACGCCTCGACCTCCTGCACGCCGTTCACCACGATCGGAGCCACGCGTCCGGAAATGTAGCCCTTTTCCGCGAGGAACAGGTACACCGCCGTGTCCATGATATTCAGACCGATGATCTTCTTGATCAGATTTTTCTGAAGAAGCAGGTTTGCGAATCCGATCCCAAACAGGATCATCGCAATCTCCTCCCCCATATTTGCCATAAAGTTTGACCCGATCATGCTAAAAACCTCCTTTCCGAAACAGTGCAAAGAATGCGTACATCGTGCAGGCGACAACCAGTCCCACACAGATATTTAAGGGCAGGATCAGTCCGCTGCTTAAAATCGCGCCCGGTGTGCCGAGGGGAATCCCGCTCTCCAGATGGTGCGCGCCGGTGTAGAAGGAGTAGCTTTTGGCCAGACAGTAAAAGGTCAGTGCCGAAAAGCTCACCCACTTGTAGGTTTTCTCCGTAAAAAACCGCTCTGTCTTTTTAAAGCCAAAGGCGTTTAAGTAGAGGATCAGCCCGGCGCCGATGATCGCGCCGCCGGAAAAGCCGCCGCCCGGAGACAGATGTCCGTTTAAAATCACGTAGATGCCGAAAATAATGATGATTGGCACCAGCACGGAAGCGATGCCCTGCAGGATGGTGTCGTTCTTCGGCTCGTAGAAGCTGTCACGTTTTTCTTCCTCCTCCGCGCTTTCCCTGCCCTTTTTCTTATCGTTGCGCAGCAGGATCAGCACCGTGCAGGTCGCGATAAACAGCACGTTTGATTCGCCGAAGGTATCGAATGCACGGTAGTCAAGGATCATGCCGGTGACGATATTGACCGCCCCGGTGTCCTGCAGACCGTCCTCAATGTATTTTGCCGCCACCTCGTTGTTGGTCGGGTTATGATCGCTTCCCACAGGCGGAAGGTAGGACACCTCAACCAGCAGGATCGTAATCAGAAGCAGACAGCAGATCAGCGCCGCCGCCCTGTAAAAGCGCTGGAAAAAGCGGTAGATCGGGTTGTGCTCGATGTCGTACACCCTGTCGATCACCTTGTCGTGATCCCTCCGGTAGCGCCGTAATTTCTTTTCATTCGGTATGTACTCCTGCTGCGGCACGATCTCAACGTTGTCAAGGTAGGGATCCTTCTCGCCGCTGATCCAGCCGCGCATACGGACCAGGAGTCGGTTTTTGTATTCTTCCTCGGAAATCTTCTTACTCATCTTCCTTTTCGTCCTCCTCTCCCATCGCGTGGATTTTCTTCAATGTCACAAAAAACAAAAGACTGGTGACGCCCGCCCCCACAGCCGCCTCGGTGATAGCAAGATCCGGGGATTCCAGCAGAATCCAGATGATCGACATAATCAGACTGTAGGACATGTAGATCAGTATGGAATTTAAAAGACTTTTGGAAAAGCTCACCGAGATTGCGCAGACGATCAGAAAGCCAAGCAATATGTACTGAAAAATCTGCATCACGCTTCCTCCTTCGCTTCGTTATTTTCTTCCTCAAGATATTCCTTTCACAGTAATTATCCAGGTGCGGGTTCGTGGTCGCCTCCAGCCTGGAGATCAGGTGCGAGGATACCGGGGATGCGCACCACAAAAACACGACCACCAGCCCCATCTTCAGTGTGGTAAAGTTAAATCCGGAGAGAATCATCAGGCCGATCAGCGAGATGCCGATACCAAGGGTATCGCCCATCGCCGCGGCGTGCATCCGGTTCAGCACGTACTTGAATTTAAACACGCCGAGGATCTGCACAACAAACGTAAGCAACCCGAGAAGCAGCATCCCGGTACCGAGAATAAACTGTGTCCATTTAAGAATTTCCATGCTCTTCCTCCCCTTCTGCACTCTGCTCTTCTTTTTCTTCCATTTCCCTGAGCCTTCTGCCGTGGTCGCGCCGCTCCAGGTAAACGCCGGTATAGACCTTCGTCAGCACGACGACCGCCAGGAAGCTGATCATCGCGTAGATCAGACAGATATCCACCAGATATCCTTCCTTTAACCGAAGGGCAAGGATGGAAATAATCACCATAACCATCGTGCCCAGCATATTTACCGCCACAAGACGGTCGGCGATCGTCGGTCCGATGATCGCTCGGATCAGACAGAGCACCGCCATGACCGCAAGAACGATCAGCGCAATGTCGAACACCCATGCATACGCCTGCATCAAAGCCATATCACTCACCCGTCCTTTCTAACTTCTCCAGCATTTTCACGAAAACGGAATCCTCCATCCCCTCCGCCAGGCTCTTGTCAAGACAATGCACCACCAGACGGTCCTCCTGCAGAGACACGGTGATCGTTCCCGGCGTCAGAGTGATGGAATTTGCAAGTATCACACGCGCCGCCCGCGATCTCAGGCTTGTCCGGAACGTGACCATCACCGGCTCCACGATCTCCCGCTGCGACAGGATCAGATGGATAACGGCAATGTTTGCGCGGACGATCTCCACGATCAGCGTCCCTATGTACCATAGAAAATAACCGCTCTTTTTGTACAGGATAATTTCCTTATGTATGCTGTAATCCATAAATTTACAGATAAAAGCAAACACGAAAAGAGCAATCACCGCGCCGAACACAACGATCTCAGCGGTAATCGCTCCATTGAAAATAATCCAGACCAGAAAAAATAACACTAACATTTTTCTTATCACTCCTTCATCTGCTCGCTAACTATTGATTATAGCAGAATAGAAGAAGGAAGTACAAGCTTATTTTTTATAAAAAGTTAAGAATTACCCAGTAAATTAGCCCCAGCACCCAGCCGGAAAATACGCCGTAAAGGATTACCGGTCCGGCGATGGTAAAAATCTTGCAGCCGATGC
>CABRSG010000028.1 GCA_902473545.1 uncultured Lachnospiraceae bacterium
TCAGCGGAAGAGATGGAAGAATATGAAAGACAGCTAAATACTGCCGGAGACGGGATCATGGGCTATGTTGAGATTCCGGAGATAAATGTTTCACTGGCGATCTATCACGGTACGGATGAGGCTGTGCTGCAGCGGGCGGTAGGTCATATCGAGGGCAGTTCGCTGCCTGTTGGCGGAGAGAGTACCCATGCAGTTATTTCCGGGCACCGGGGGCTGCCAAGCGCCCGGCTGTTTACCGACATCGACCGGCTGCAGGAAGCATGTTTTATCTGCATGTGCTGGAGGAAACTCTTGCGTATGAGGTGGATCAGATTCTGACGGTGGAGCCGGAAGAAATGGAGGCGCTGGAAATACAGGAAGGGGAGGATCTGTGTACCCTTGTGACGTGCACGCCCTATGGCATCAACTCACACCGGCTTCTGGTGCGGGGACACCGGGTTGCGCTTCCGGAGGAAACTGTGGAAACAGAAGAGCAGCAGCCTCCGAAAACGGATTACAGATTCTTTGCGGCGGTAGCGCTCGGATTGCTGTTAATAGCGGTAGTTCTGCTGATTATTATTCTGAAAAAAAGAAGGCGCAGACAGCCCGGAAACAGAAATAGGAAAAGGAGGTGACCGGATGAAAGCATATGGCAGAAAAATAACAGGAATACTTTTGATCATTGTTTTGTCTGTGATGTGTGTTGTGAGCGCAACGGTTCATGCGGCGCAAATATTGATACCGGATCTGGAACGGACCGGTTCAATAGTGGTCACCATGAAAGATCCGGAGACGGAAAAAGCCGTTGGAGGCGGCAGTATGACACTTTACCGGGTGGCAGACGTAAAGAAAGAAAACAGCGCAGATTACAGCTTTGCGCTGACAGAAGAATTTTCGGCAGGCGGGCAGGCGCTGACAACACTGGATGCGTCACATGCGCAGCGTCTGGCGGCATATGCGCTGGAACGTAAGCTTGCAGGAAGAAACCGGCGGGCGGATGCTGAGGGAAAGATCCGGTACGACGGTCTGAAACCGGGATTGTACCTGCTGGTGCAGAACGAAGCGGCAGCCGGATACTATGCGGTAAACCCGTTTCTGGTTTCCGTTCCGCTGGAAGAAAACGGAAGCTATGTATATGACGTAGATGCATCTCCTAAAATGGAACTGCTAAAGAAAGTGCCGGAGACAGAGCCGCCAACGGAGACGGAACCGCCGACAGAGACGGAACCGCCGTCGGAAACAGAGACATCGGCTCCGGAAACGCCTAAACCAGGGACATCTACACCGGGAGGATCTTCGGGAACACCGAAGAATCCGTCAACGGTAAAAACGGGTGACGAAACGCAGATAATCCTTTGGGGACTTCTGGCGGTTATTTCTCTTTGCGGAGTAATCGGGGCTGTGAAATTTTCCAGGCGAAAATAGGAAAACGGCAATTAACGGGAAATCAATAATGAAAATGCAAAGAAAGAGACTGCGGCGAGGCAGTCTCTTTTGCGCAGAATGGCAAAGGAAAATAGTTGTGGTTTTACAAGGTTCGGATTCTTGTGGTCCGGCTAATCATGGCTACCGGCTTATCCGGTGGTCATTACGTTTATCTGCGCTCAGACGAATGTCACAAAAACAATAGTGTGAAAAGCAAAATACTCATAGTTTTGTGTGGAAAATAAATCTATAATCTCCTTATAAATAATGCAAGGAGGAAAAAGAGAATGAAAAAGAAAATGCTCAGCATAATCTTAAGCGCTGCCATGGTATTTTCGCTTGGAATGACCGTAATGGCAGAGGAGGAAAAGGCAGCAGAAAGCGCCGGGACGGTAATCGTCAGCAAAACGGAGGGTGTGGTAGACACCGCTTACGGAAAGGTTCGCGGATTTATTGACGAAGGTACGTATACCTTCCGCGGAATCCCTTATGCAAAGGCAGAAAGATTCGGAATGCCGGAAGCGCCGGACTCCTGGGATGATACGCTGAATTGCCTTGTCTACGGGGCAACCGCGCCAATCGCTAAGATGACGGAGCCGGATGGAGGCGATTTCCTCATTCCGCACCGTTACTGGGCGCAGAACGAAAACTGCCAGAACCTGAATATCTGGACCCAGAGCCTGGATACGGAAGCGAAAAAACCGGTTATGGTATGGTTCCACGGAGGCGGATTCACAAACGGTTCCGCGATTGAAGGAGTCGCCTACGATGGAAAGAACCTGAGCGAATATGGCGACGTGGTTGTCGTGACCGTAAACCACCGCCTGAATGTGCTGGGCTATCTGGATCTGTCACAGTACGGAGAGGAATATAAATATTCCGGAAACGCGGGAAATGCAGACCTGGTTGCGGCATTGGAGTGGGTTCAGGAAAATATCGCAAACTTTGGTGGCGATCCGGAAAACGTAACGATCTTCGGGCAGTCCGGCGGCGGAACAAAGGTTATGAGCATGATGGCGTCTCCGGCGGCAGAGGGGCTGTTTGACAGAGCGGTAGTGGAGAGCAGCGGTTCCGCATTTAACACCAAGGAAGCGGCGGAAAAAGTAGCGGCAGCGACTCTGAAAAATCTGGGTATCAGCGAAGATGAGGTGGACAAGATTAAAGAAGTTCCCTATGATACCCTGAATGACGCGGCAACCGCGGCGCAGGAAGAGGTAAAAGCGGAATTGGGTACAGGCGGAAGC
Organism: uncultured Lachnospiraceae bacterium; assembly: GCA_902473545.1. GTDB lineage: Bacteria > Bacillota > Clostridia > Lachnospirales > Lachnospiraceae > Marvinbryantia. Next base: position 2,649 of record CABRSG010000028.1, read on the forward strand.
TGGCTTCCGGTTGTAGACGGCGATTATCTTCCTGTGAATCCTCTGGAAGAGGGATTCCAGGAATGGAGCAACGACGTACCGCTGCTGGTAGGAAACGTATTTGCGGAAATGAGCAGCTTTTCCGAGGTTGACCCGAATGCGGTTAATAAGAATGACTGGACAGAAGAAGAACTGGCTGCAAAGATGAAAGAAAAATATGCGGATAAGGCAGACGATGTGATGGAAGCATTCAAAGCGGCATGGCCGGAAAAAGCGGATGCGAATGCATACTATGTGGCAGGAAGTCAGCGTGCAAGAGTTATGAATATTCTTGACCAGAGAACTTCAAACGGCGCGACGGAAAACTATTCGTATATCTTTTCTTATGAATCACCGATCGACGGCGGAGTGTCTTCCTGGCACTGCTCGGAAATTCCGTTTATCTTCCACAATGTGGATTTGGTGAAGAGCGCTTACGGCGGAAGCGGGGAAGCATATGAGCTGGAAGAGGTTGTAAGCAGCGCATGGGTGAATTTTGCATACAACGGTGATCCGAATGGGGAAAATGTTCCGGAATGGAGCGCTTACACCGCCGACAACGAAGCAACCATGATATTCGATACGGAATGCGGAGAGAGAATTGCCTTTGACAATGATCTGCAGGCTTTGATCAACTAAGGGACAAAAGGAGGGGCTGTTATAATAGACAGCCTCTTTTTAAAATATTTGCCTTTTTGCTGCGGTAGAATTATAATAACCGCAAGAGTTTATGACCCGGCGAAAAAAGGAATGGATAAAAAAATGAAAAAAGGAAGATACAGGAAAGCTGCAGCCGCGGCGGTAACAGTGCTTTTGGTCGCGGCTGCGTTGTGTTCGGTAAGAGTGCTGGATGATGGGAAAAACAGAGAAAAAAGCCAGCCCCATGAAAAAATAGAGCTTTCCTTTTTTTTGAGAAAAAGGGAGACAACCCACATATTTGAAAAAATCGTGGAGGATTTCAATAAGTCCCAGGAAGAGATTACAGTCAGGACCGTGATCGTGCCGAATTCGGAGGTTGAGCTGAAAATACGGGCAATTAATGGGGAATTTCCGGATATTGTTGAGATGATCGGCTCACAGAGCGAAAACATGATGCAGTATGTGCAGGGCGGATATCTGGCTCCGCTGGATAACCCGGGACTTTCAGACAGACTTATGGACGGCTATAAGGAGCCGCTTCTGATAGACGGAAAGATTTACATAATGCCGTTATCTGTGAACTTCAGAGGTCTTTATATGAATCTGGATTTGATGGAACAGGCGGGTTACAGCCTGCCGGATTCTTACGAGGAGCTGCTGGAAATATTGCAGGATATCAAAGACAGGGGTGAGCTGCCGATGATTTTTCCGGATAAGGATACCTGGTCGTTGCACCAGGAATGGGACGCCGTTGACACGGTTGAGCGGGGAAGCCAGAAAGAGGCGTATGTTAAAGCGGCGAAAGGGCTGCAGCCCCTTTGGGAAGACAAGGGATTTTTAAATTCGGTAGAAAAGTATATCCATCTGAGGGAATTTGGACAGGAACATTCGTGGGAAACCGGCTATGATGAGGCAATCAGGAGATTCGCCGGAGGAGAGGCATATATGTTTCTGCAGGGAAACTGGGCGTATTCAGCAATTAAGAAGCAAAATCCGGATATCAGGCTGACCTTTGTCCCTTTTCCGGCAGAACAGGGAAAGGAGCCGAATATTGTGGGAAAACTGGATGCAAGCATTGGGATATCCGTTTCCTGTGAAAATCATGGGGCAGCCATGGAGTTTCTGGAGTATGTTTTGTCGGAAGAGGTAATGAAATACTATTCGGAAAGCACAGGAACCTGTTCCTGTATCAAAGGGGGAAACGGCGATCTCTCTTTCGCACCGGAATTTGCAGAGAAGCTGGAACGGAATGAATTTGTTCTGGATACGATCGCAATCCCGGAAAGTGCGAGTAATGTGCGCGATCAGGGACTTTTAAAGCTTATTACCGGAAAGGATGCCGATTACACGGCAGTTAGTTTTTTGAAAGAGTATAACGATGCGGTCGTGGATCAGGGGAAAGAGATTCTGGATAGTGTCAGATGGGAGACATCAGAATGAAAAGGTTTGGAAAACAGTCTTTTCAGACACAGCTTATTGTATGCCTTCTAGGGTGCTTGCTTTTTTCTGTTGTGATCATTGCGGCATGCTTGGGATTGAATTTCCGCGAAGCGGAACGCAGCAATCATTCCTATATTGAGAGACTGAATGAGCAATGGGCGATGGAACTGGAGTTTATGACAGCGGGTATTGACAAAATGCGTTTTCTGCATCTGGCAGATACCGAAGCAGGCAGGATCATAGCAGATGAGGGGGAAACGCGAAGTCAGGAGCAATACAGTGAAAACGAAGCTTATATGAGCCGTATTCTGGATGTTTTGTGTACCATTAATTCGGATGTGTTGAGAATTACCGTAGAGACCGGGACGGGAAAAGTTTATGGGAACTATGTGGAAGATTCAGCTGCCAGTGTTGCGTTGGCTAAACACCATATGCTGTATGAAAAAAGAGACTATAAAAATGAAATGGCAGTTACTGACGTATATGAAGGAGATATCAATCTGGTTCCTTATTTTTTGCTGACGTTTTGTTACCCGCTTTATGCCGTGTCAGAGGAAGAGAGTCTTGGAACCATTTATATCGACATGGATTTTGGCGCTATGAAGGAGCGGTTTGATGCGGTTGATAAGCAAAGCGGATGGTCCAGCTATATCTTGAATGAAAATGGTCTGATTTATGGATCGGATGCAGCGCTTGGAGCGTCAATCGGGGCAGAGGAGAAAAAGAAAATCGAAGAGCTTGCCCACAGCCAAACGGGAGCGGGAAGCCTGACCCTTGGAAACCGGGATTACCTGATCCATGTGAAATATATGGAGGGACTGGACTGGTATCTGGTTCAATGTGTGCAGAAAAGTATCTTTATGATCGATCAGATGCGGGGCGTTTATTTTATGGCTGTCTGGGTCGTGATATTTCTGGGAGGTTTGATCTGCGCTGGGATTCTTTTGATGAAAAAAATCAGCGCTCCCATCGGAGAGATGTCACGGGTCATGAACCAGGCTGCTACAAGGGAAAATAAAGAACTAAAGTATATGGAAGGCTGGGAAGAATACCCGGAGGAAATCCGTGAGATCGTCCAGGGCTATAACGGCATGATTGACCGGATCCGGAAAAACATCATTCAGGAATATGCCAATGAGCTGTATCAGAAAAAGACGGAGCTGCAAATGCTGCAGTATCAGATAAATCCCCATTTTTTATATAACACTCTGAATATCATGAGCGCTATTGCCAGGCTGAATGAGATCCCTTATATACCAGATATATCCGAAAGCCTGTCTAAGATTTTTTACTATAACGTAAAAGGCGGGCAGATCGTGACGCTGCAGGAGGAATTGGATAATCTGCAGAACTATCTGCGTATTCAGATGATCCGTTTTCCGGAAAAATTTACGGTGGAATATCAGATTGAGCCGGAGCTTGAAAAATGTCGGATCTTAAAGTTTCTTCTGCAGCCCCTGGTGGAAAATGCCATTGATCACGGCATTGCGGAAAAAACAGAGAAGAGCTTGCTGGTGATAGAAGCAAAGCAGACGTATAAAGGAGAACTCTGTATCGTCATTCAGGATAATGGGATCGGAATCCCACCGGATCAGCTTAAAAAGCTTCAGCGTATACTGGAACAGCAGGAAAAGGGATTTCCAGACGAAGATAGGAATAGGATCGGAGTGCGGAATGTGCATATGCGCGTGCGGAATTATTATGGAGATCAGTACGGAATTTCGTTGGAGAGCGAGGAAGGCAGAGGAACGCGGGTACAGATCACACTCCCGATGGAGTACGGAGAAATGGAGGTGACAGCGGATGATGGAGGTCATAGTAGCGGATGACGAATTTTTGGCCAGGAAAGCTCTGGTAAAGATGCTGGAAAAAGTACAGCTTCCAATTGAAATATGCGGAGAATGTGAAAACGGCCGGGAGGTCGTAGAATTGATGGAGAAGGCGGAGGCGGATCTGATCATCACAGATATCAGAATGCCCGGGATGGATGGGATTAAGCTTGCGGAATATGTGGGACAGCAGGAATGGGATACGGATATTATTATTGAAACGGGATATGCAGATTTTCAGTATGCCCAAAATGCGATCCGTTATGGCGTGAAGGAATATCTGGTGAAGCCTTTGAATGAACAGGAACTTTGTGAGAGCATCCGAAAGGTGCTGAGGGAGCGGCAGAAAAAGATCATTAAGGATAGCCTCCGGCTGCTGGATTTTTCTTATATCCTTCAAAATGAAAAGCTTTACAGCCAGGTGCTTGGCTGGTATGGCGGTCAGGAGCAGGAACCTTACTGTATGATCCTGGCAAATGGAAAAGATGAGGCTGGAAATGAATCATTTCTGAAAGAGTGGCTTGAAAAATACGCGGAGTTCAGCGAAATCCGCAGTTTTTTCTTTGAAGCGAAAAACGAGTGCATCTTGCTGGCGTTCGGAAAAAAAGAGCAGGGTCTGGAATCTGTCTTTGCCCTGCGAGCGCAGCAGGAGTTAGAGCGGTGCTGGCCGCAGAACGTCTGGATCAGCTTCAGCCGGTGGCATACGGGAGAAAAGGAACTGGAACAGGCGTATCGGGAATGCGTCTACGGGATGAATGAACGGATTCTGAGAAAAAAGAGAATATTTTTCTATAAGCCAAGGACAGAGTTTCGCGAGATCGTGCCGAGAGAACAGGAACAGCTTCTTCAGGACGCCGTTGAGAGAGGCGCGGAGAAGGAGGCGGGGGAAATCATTAAGAGGGTTTTTGAGGAGGCGCAGAAGGAAGACGGAAATGTGTATAGCTTTTTTGCGGCGCTTATGCGGATCTTTTTTGTGCTGAACCGGGTCTGCTATCAGAAAACCGGCAATGAAAACAGCCAGGGCAGGTCATCTGAATACCTGTGCTTTGATTTTAAGATGGATCTGTACCAGTTTTATGATCTGGAGGGTATCCGAAAATATGTGGAAATGCTGTTGAAGGAGGCTTGCCGGAAAGATGCGGAGACGGAAAATTTGCCGATGATCCAGAATCTTTTGGATTATCTGGAAAGAAATTACGCCTATGACATTTCTCTGGGAGAGCTTGCAGAGAGAAGATATTTTGTCAGCAGCAGCCATTTGAGCCGTCTTTTTAAAGCCTATACGGGACAGCCGTTTGTTAAGTATCTGATCGGTCTGCGGATGGAAAAGGCGAAAAATTTTCTGGAATGCAGCCAAATGGAGATCAGCGATATCGCCGCCTGCGTAGGCTACAACGATCCGTCGCATTTCACGCAGACCTTCCGGCGGACTTACGGCATGTCTCCGAAGGAATACAGGAGGCAGGTGAAGGAAAATAAACGATAGACAGTGAAGGGGGTGTTGCAAAATCATTAAATTAGATGATTATTCATCTAATTTAATGATTTTGCAACAGCCCCTTTTTTATTTTCCTGTCAATTTTATCAGCGGCAGAATCCAGTGCCCGTGTATAGCGTTTTTCTAAAATATGAATTCTTGCCAGTTCAATAACCGTACAGCCAATGAATACAGCAGCGATCACCAGCAGCGAATATGGAATCAATAGGTTGCTTTCTGCATAGGAGGCATTCTTAAATAACGTTTTCCACAGAAATGGACGTATATATTTATTGTCATGTATCAGATATACTCCAAAAGTTGCCGAGGAAACCGTGTTGATAAACGGCTTGTATCCAATATCTGTTTTTAAAAAACCGATAAACATCATAGCTGCTATTAAGAAAATCGGGAATTTTCGCATACCATATAAAATTGTTGCATTCTTATAGAAGAATTCAATTTTTGTCCCCAGGAAATCGGAGACAACTGCAGACAAAAATGTCAGTAATGTAACCGCAATGGACATCCATATGTATGTGCTGCCCTTTATGTTGGTCCTGGGCTTGAATAATTTTATATATCCTGCAAAAGCATACAAAAATACAAACCACAGTAAGTAGTTGCTTTGGTTAGCCTGTGCGGTAAGCGTCGGTATGATACACCAGCAGAATCCTAACAGCAGCAGAAAATGCTGATACTGTTTTTTATCAAATGAATGCAGCAATCTATTGATATACGGAGATAGGAGATAAAGAACAAAATAGGTGCTCGCGAACCACCATTGCGAATACGTGATGGGGAAGCAGAGCTTGATTAATTTTTTTATCCCAAAGGTTTCAGCTCCGCATAATGAAAAGACAATAAAGATACCGACGGAATACGTAAATATCTGCAGCCACAGCTTTAAAACCTTATTTGTTTTCAGCGATTTGGCAGATACAAGAAAATATCCGGATATGAGCATAAAGATATTAACACCGATTTTTCCGCCGATGAGAAGAAATTGTACCCAAAACCGGGTGGCTGTAATTGTGTCGCTTGAAAATGTAAAACCGCCGTGGAAAGAAAAATGATGAGCAATGATCATGCTCATGGCAACAATACGCAATAACTCAATATTAGATTGGCGCGGGATTTTGGCTGTCAGATTTTCGCTTTGCATTACATTTTGACTCCTTTTTTCAAAAATTTTTCAGGTGTGAGCAGTAACTTTTATTATGCACGGATTTTCGCATGCTGTCAAATAGATTGTCAATCCGGCAGATATTTGCTACAATAATGGGCAAGAAAACAGAATTTGTCGGGAGCCAATGATGGAGGAATGGAAGAAAAAATTTCTGGAGACAAAACAGCCGCCGCAGAAACTGAAAATTGCATTGGAATATTTTGATATGTCCGAAGGGGAATGGAAGGAACGTCTGGGTTTTTATCTGCGTCAGAGGATCCGGCCTGCTGCCAGTGTTTTGATCAGCGAGAATTCTGTAGATAAATTGCGGGATCTCCTTGCCACAGGATGTATGACGGAAACGATCATAGATGAAATGATCGCAAAAGCAGGAAAAGAACACCGGACAGAAATAACAGCCGTGCTTCTTGCGCAAAAGCGCTGCAGTGATTCAGATAAAAAGAAAGAAAGCAGTCAAAAAGAAACCTTTGAGGATATAGGAGATATTCAAAACAAAGAGGAACGGATCTGCAAAAAAATCTGGGATCTGACCATATTGTCATTGAGCGGGAAATATCCTTTTTTTCGTCCGTATTTGTGCGGGCTTGAATTCAGGAAAAGCAAAGATGTTCATCTGTATAAAAGAGAGCATACGGTTTATTTCGATCCCGGTTTTTTGATTGAAAAATTCTGTATTTCTATGGATGAGACAGAGCAGTTTCTTCTGCATATGATGATGCATGACCTGTTCCTTCATACGATAACGGCGTCCATGCCGGATAAGCGTCTGTGGAATCTTGCCTGTGACATAGCAGTAAAGCGTTTGACGCAAAAAATAAATGGAACACAGCCTGAACTTCCTCCGATCCGGAAACAGGACACCATACGTCAGGAAGACCCGGATGAAATACGTCCGGAATTTATTTACCGGGGACTGCTTCAAAATTCTCTTTCGGAAGAAACATTAAGAGAAATGGAAGCACAGTATCAGGTGGATGACCACCGATACTGGAATTTATCGGATAAGAAGAAAACAGTAAAAGATGTGAGACAATACTGGGATCGAATTTCAAAAACCGGCAGAGCTGGATCCGGCGGAGGCCTCCGTAAATCCGGTGGAAAATCAGATAGCGATTTGGAAGCGCTGCATATCCATAAGGGCGGAAGGGCGGATTTTCGCCGTTTTCTGCGCCGGTTTGCCGAGACAGGAGAAGAAATGCAGATGGACATGGAAGGAATAGATTATATTCCCTATCTGTTTGGATTGGAACATTATGGCAATATGCTGCTTGTAGAGCATATGGAATGCAGTGAGGTGAGGAAACTTCAGGAACTTGTGATCGCAATTGATACGTCAGGTTCCTGCAAAACGGATACTGTACGCTGTTTTATGGAGGAAGTTTACAGTATATTCCGTGACGGGGAGAATTTTTTCCGTAAAATGAATGTATATATCCTTCAGTGTGATCTGATGGTGCAGGACGCTGTGCACATTAGCTGTGAAAAGGAATGGAAAGAATATATGGCTCATCTGGTGATACATGGAAGAGGTGACACGGATTTTCAGCCTGTTTTCCGTTATGTGGAAGAGCTTCGGAGGGAGAAGAAACTGAAAAATCTCAAATGTCTGATGTATTTTACAGACGGAGATGGTATTTACCCCACAGAAAAAACGGATTATCAGACGGCATTTATTTTTTATCATAAAAAAAGCGGGTATCAGAAAGCGCCTGCATGGGCACAGAAGTTTGATCTGGAGGAGCTATGAATATTAAGGAAGCAAAAGAAGAAATCAAAAATACAGTAAAGGCATATCTGAGAAAAGATGATGTGGGAAATTACAGGATACCAACGGTCCGGCAGAGACCGATCCTGCTGATAGGACCGCCTGGAATCGGAAAGACGGCTATTGTAAATCAGGCTGCAAGTGAGCTTGGCATCGGCTTTGCAGCTTATACAATGACGCATCATACGAGGCAGAGCGCAGTGGGGCTCCCCGTTCTTATAAAAAAAGAGTATGAGGGAGAGACCTTTACGGCAACAGAATATACAATGAGCGAGATTATTTCATCCGTGTATGAATGCATGGAACGATCCGGATGCAGGGAAGGACTTCTTTTTATTGATGAGATCAACTGTGTATCGGAGACGTTGATTCCGACCATGCTTCAGTTTTTGCAAAATAAGACCTTTGGGGCGCACAGAGTGCCGAAGGGCTGGGTGATCGCAGCAGCGGGAAATCCGCAGGAATATAACCATACGGCGAGAGAATTTGACATTGTCACGCTGGACCGTGTCCGCAGGATGGACATCAAAGAAGACTACGAAGTATGGAAGGAATATGCATATGGACACAACGTTCATCCGGCTATTCTTTCGTGGCTGAATATGCATCCGGACAGGTTTTATTATGTGAAGGATACCGGAGCGGAGAAACATTTTGTTACAGCAAGAGGATGGGAAGATTTATCTGTGATTCTTCAAAGTTATGAAGAAATGGGGATTGAGGATGCGTATAAAGTAATTCCGGAATATATCCGGGATCCCGCAATTGCAGGAGATTTTTCTTCCTATTATCTGCTGTACAGGAAATATCTGCAGGATTACAGGATCATGGAAATCTTGCAGGGAATCTGCAGCGGGATAAAGCTTCAGGAATTGGCATGTCTGGCAGCAAAAGGAAATGCAGATGAGCGCCTGGCGGTAACAGGGATGATCGTTGACGGCTGGAACACATATTTTGAAACATATAAAAGAAAGAGCCTTATCGTACGTCATTTGAGTGATGCGCTGGAACAGTGGGAAAATACGGAAGAAGGATTCCATGAATGGATGAAACAGCGGGAAAAAGCGCTGCTGGTCAAAAGCCAGGCAGAGCTTGCCGCAGAGGAAGAATTAACGGAAGAAAAATTTATACAGCACGTGATTCGTTCCTGTGATCAGAAAATACGGGAGATGCGATGCAGGAAGAAAGAAGAGATGACAGAAATACTGAAAAGTTTTTGGATAGCAGAGAAGGAAAAACTGTCTGTATGTGTGCAGGAAGTATCAGCGGCTCTGGACAGGGGATTTTCCTTTGCGGAACAGGCATTTGGCGAAGGAATGGAATTGACTCTCCTTACAACGGATCTGCTGCGGAATCCATCAGCGGCAGAGTTTATAAGCAAATACGGATGTGACAGGTATTTTGCCCATAGCGATATGCTTTTTTTGGAACAGGAGCGGAGAGAAATTCTTGATCAGGCGGCAAGGCTGCGGGATGCAAGGGACGATCCGTAAGTTAGGCTGCTGTGAACGGAGTGAACAGTAAGTTAGCCAAAAACGCGTGAATGTTCCCTTGCACATTGTGAAATTGTGTGATAAACTGGATGCGTTTACAGCCGATATGGAGTATAAGGAGTTGCTGAAGCAGCTCTTTTTTTACATCTGCATATTACAGAAGGGATGACTCGGATGAAATATCAATACCGCAGCCGTATCCGCTACAGCGAGATCGGCGAGGATAAGAAGCTTACGCTGCCCGGTCTGGTGAACTACTTCCAGGACTGCAGCACGTTTCAGTCGGAGGAGCTTGGTGTAGGATTGGACAGGCTTGGAGAGCGGCGGCGAGCATGGCTTCTGGCATCCTGGAAGATTGTTATTGACAGGCTGCCGCAGCTTGGGGAAGAGATTATTACAGAAACGTGGCCGTATAATTTTAAGGGGTTTTTCGGCAACCGTAATTTCCGGATGCTGGATGGTGAGGGAAAGACGCTGGCAAGCGCGGATTCCGCGTGGATTTATCTGAATGTGAAGAGCGGGCATCCGTGCCGGGTTGACGAGGACGTTCTGGCGGCGTATGAGATGGAAGAGGCGCTGCCGCTTGGAACGTTTTCGCGTAAAATTTCCGTGCCGGAGGAGAGCACGGAGAAGGACAGCTTTCCGGTGATGCGCAGTCATCTGGACACCAATCATCACGTGAATAACGGGCAGTACATTTTGATGGCAGAGGAGTATCTGCCGGAAAATTTTGAAGTAAAGCAGATTCGCGTGGAATCCCGCAAGGCTGCCGTTCTGCACGACATTATCGTGCCGTTTGTGAACACAGCGCCGCAGCGCTGCACGGTGAGCCTTTGCGGAAGTGATGAGAAACCGTTTGCGGTCGTGGAATTTTCTGCGGAAACGCTTCAATGAGGGGATAAGAGCAAAAGGATCAGGGCAGGGAGAGGATTATGCTGGAGTTAGGAAAGAAACAGAAATTAACGATTCTGAAAAAGGCAGATTTTGGAGTTTATCTTGGAGAAAAGGAAAACCCGCAGGAGCGCGTGCTGCTGCCGAAAAAAGAGGTTCCGGCGGATGCCGGGATCGGAGCTGAGCTGGAGGTCTTTTTATATAAGGATTCCAGAGATCGTCTGATCGCAACAAGAAGGGAACCGGCGCTGACCCTCGGAGAGGTTGCTGTTTTGAAGGTGGCGCAGGTTGCGTCCATCGGCGCGTTTCTCGACTGGGGACTGGAAAAGGATCTTCTGCTTCCGTTCAGGCAGCAGACGGCAAGGGTGCGCGCAGGGCAGGAATGTCTGGTTGCACTTTATATCGATAAGAGCAGCCGCCTGTGCGCAACTATGAACGTTTCTCCGTATCTGCGTAC
>CABRSG010000029.1 GCA_902473545.1 uncultured Lachnospiraceae bacterium
CAGCCGAAACAGCGCCGGAGCGGGCAGCCGACCAGACAGCAGGCAAACTGGCGTCGGGGCAGCAGGAAAGCGACGGAGAGGCATAGAGCACAGGGAGGCAAATCCCCAGCAGCAAGCTACGGGGATGACCTGGCTAGTTGCTTGCGGGAATAAATCCGCGGATGCACGCATACGATAGGAGCAAGAAATCAGCAGAGTGCGCCTATGAAGGAAACGATGATCCGCGGCGGACGGTGGATGTTCGTGCTGTTCGCATTTATGATTTTTTTCAGCATTTACGTACAAAAACAGCAGGAAGCACAGACGGTCGGTGCGCAGCCGGATACGGGAGCGGAAAATGTACAGCCGGATTCCGAAGATGCAGCCCCGCAGCCGGATGCAGAAGAAGATATCATGCCGCAGAAAATTGCGCTCACCTTCGACGACGGTCCGCATCCGGTGTACACGCAGAAGCTCCTGGAGGGACTGCGGCAGCGTGGCGTGAAAGCCACGTTTTTTGTAGTTGGAGAGAACATCCCGGGCCGGGAGGAGCTGATACGGCAGATGGCAGAGGACGGACATTTAATAGGAAATCACACCTATGACCATGCGGACGTCAGCAAAATGAGCAGTGAAAAGGTGTGCGAGGAGCTGCAGAAAACCAGCGACCTTGTAGAAGAGATCACCGGGGAGGCGACGCCCTACGTGCGACCGCCGTTCGGCAACTGGGACGATAATCTGGACTGCCTCATCTCGATGATCCCTGTGCGCTGGACGATCGATCCCTTAGACTGGACGACGGCAAACACCGCACAGATCGTCGACAAAGTAGTGACAAAGGCATCCGACAACGACATCATTCTGCTGCACGACTACTACGAATCTTCCGTAGAAGCGGCGCTGCAGATTGTGGATATTCTGCAGGCGCGCGGATTTGTGTTCGTGACAGTGGAGGAGCTGCTGCTGGAATAGGGGCGCAGCAAAGGAAGAACAGGAAGGAAATACGATGGATTTATTTGATTATATGAGACAAAATACAATGGAGCGTGAAGCGCCGCTTGCTTCGCGACTGCGTCCGCGCACGCTGGAGGAGGTGGTCGGGCAGCAGGAGATTATCGGGGAAGGAAAGCTTTTGTACCGTGCGATCAAGGCGGATAAGTTAAGCTCGCTGATTTTTTACGGACCGCCCGGCACGGGGAAAACGACGCTTGCGAAGGTGATCGCCAACACGACCAGCGCCGATTTTAAGCAGATCAATGCGACGGTTGCTGGGAAAAAAGACATGGAGGACGTGGTGAAGGCGGCGAAGGACAGCCTTGGCATGTACGGAAAAAAGACGATTCTTTTCGTGGATGAGATTCACCGCTTCAACAAGGGACAGCAGGATTATCTTCTGCCGTTTGTGGAGGACGGAACACTGATCCTCATCGGAGCGACAACGGAGAATCCGTATTTTGAGGTGAACAGCGCGCTCATTTCCCGCTCAGTCGTGTTTGAGCTGAAGCCGCTTGCGAAGGAGGACATCTGCAGATTAATTGACCGCGCGGTGGACGATAAAGAACGCGGGATGGGCAATTACGGTGCGGTGATCGACGAGGATGCAAAGAATTTTCTGGCGGATGTGGCGGGCGGAGACGCCCGGGCAGCGCTCAACGCAGTGGAGCTTGGCGTTCTCACAACAGAGCGCGGAGGCGACGGAAAAATTCATCTGACACTTGACGTAGCGTCAGAGTGCATTCAGAAACGGGCGGTGCGCTACGACAAAACAGGGGATAATCATTACGATACGATCTCTGCGTTCATTAAGAGTATGCGCGGATCCGATCCCGACGCGGCGGTCTATTATCTTGCGCGGATGCTGTATGCGGGTGAGAGCGTGACTTTTATTGCGCGCCGTATCATGATCTGCGCATCGGAGGATGTGGGAAACGCAGACCCGCGGGCGCTGCAGGTGGCGGTTGCCGCGGCGCAGGCTGCAGAGCGCGTCGGAATGCCGGAGGCACAGATCATTCTTTCGCAGGCGGTTCTGTACGTTGCCACGGCGCCAAAGAGCAATGCCGCCTGCAATGCTGTGTTCTCGGCGGCGGAGGCAGTGAAAAATTTCAAGGCGACCGTGCCGGTGCATCTGCAGGATTCCCATTATAAAGGGGCGGCAAAGCTGGGGCACGGTGTCGGCTATGAGTATGCGCACGACTTCCCGAAACACTTTTCACGGCAGCAGTATCTGCCTGATGAGATCAAAGACCAGGGATTTTACCATCCATCCGAAAATGGGTACGAAAAGCAGATCCGGAAATATATGGACTGGTTACATGAGACGTGAGAAAAGGGCTGCCTTGCCAGACCGCGGTTTTCTGCCCGCAGTAAAAAGCGGGCTGCGTCTGCCGGATTTTCTGGCGCGTCTGAGCTTTGCACGGTACTTTTGCTTCATTAGCTTATTTTTCATAGCATACTCATTTTTCTGCATACGTGCCTGCTGCTTCGTGTCCTTTCTGGCAAGCTTTTTCATCTCGGCGGTCTGTATCCGGGCGGTGTTTCTCACGGACAGTCCGATAACAAGTACGCCGATTGCTGCCTGGATAGCGAGCGTAAGCTTTTCCTGTTGATCCTGGGTTAAATTCATTATGTACTCCTTTTTTGAATAAATGAGTTTTTATTTTCCATCAGTATACCACACAGACGGAAAAAGGGGAAGAGGCAGCCGCGCCTTGTTGACAGGAAATGCAGCGGAAGCTATAATTTATAAATAGGTAATTTGGAAAAGGGAGCGGAGGAAAATGCAGAACCAGGCAGAAACACTGAGACGCATGTGGGGTGAAAAGCCGTACCGCTCGCTGGATTTCCGACTGCGGGAGCAGTTTGGCGAAAAAGTGTATAAGCTTTCTCTGAACGGAGGAATGACCTGCCCGAACCGCGATGGAACCGTGGGAACGGGCGGCTGTATTTTCTGCAGCGCGGGCGGGAGCGGGGAATTTGCCGCTGACCGCAGTCTGTCGATTACAGAGCAGATCCGTTGGCAGAAGGAAGCATTGCGCGGGAAAAAGCCGGCGAGAAAATACATTGCGTATTTTCAGGCGTACACAAACACGTATGCGCCTGCGGCATATCTGGAAAAAATTTTTGCGGAAGCGATCGAGGATGACGAGGTGGCGGTGCTCTCGGTAGCCACAAGACCGGACTGTCTGCCCGAAGAAGTGCTGGAGCTTCTCGGGCGTCTGAATCACAAAAAGCCTGTGTGGGTAGAACTGGGGCTGCAGACGATCCATCCGCAGACGGCTCGCTTTATCCGCAGAGGCTATGAGCTTTCCTGTTTTGAGGAGGCGGTGCGCGGGCTGCGCAGCCGCAATATTGAAGTGATCGTACACACTATTCTGGGGCTTCCGGGAGAGGGAAGAAAAGAAATACTGGAGACGATAGACTATCTGAACCGGGCAGACATCCAGGGCATCAAGCTGCAGCTCCTGCACATTCTGCGCGGCACGGATCTGGGAGAACTGTACCTGCGGCAGATGCACGGCGCGTCCGGCTGCGGTGAAATACCGGGGGCAAACGATGCGGCGGAGCAGCCCGCGATACGGGTGCTGTCCATGGACGCTTACGTTGACCTGATCCTGGATTGTGTGGTGCATTTGTCGCCGGATATCACTATCCACCGGCTGACAGGGGACGGCCCGAAGGAGCTTCTTTTAGCTCCGCTCTGGAGCAGCAGAAAGCGGACGGTGCTGAACACGATTCACAGCCGGATGAGGGAAGAAGCAATCTGGCAGGGAAAATATTTTTCAGAACAATGAACAGAAGGGGCAGCAGACTCCGGCAACACGTGAGAGGGGGATCGCATATGCAGGATGTGCATACACTTTATAAACTTATTATCTTATCTATGCTGGACAAGGTGGAATTTGAGCTTACGAACAGCCAGATCACGGCGTTTATACTGGAAGAGCAGTACACGGATTACTTTACCGTGCAGGAGACGCTGGCGGACATGATAGAATCCGGTCTTCTGGAGGCGAGAACGATCCGCAACAGCACGCGCTATGTAATGACCGGGAGCGGGAAGGAGACGCTTGCTTATTTTGGAAATGACGTTTCCGACGGGATAAAAGCCGATATTGAAACGTATCTGCGCAAGAATAAGCTGCAGATGCGAAACGACAACGCGGTGATCGCAGATTATTACCGGACAAACGGAAATGAATTTACAGCCAAGCTCCAGGTGAAGGAGAAGGAGAATACTCTGGTGGAGGTGGCGCTTACGGTGCCTCTGGAGCAGCAGGCGATCGTTCTTTGCGATAACTGGAAAAAGAAGAGCCAGCAGATTTACGGGTATCTGATGAAAGAATTAATGTAGAGGAAAATAATGAAGATTTTACTGGCGGCGATCAACGCAAAATATATACATTCCAATCCGGCGGTGTACAGTCTGAAAGCATACGCAGAGTGTTTCCTGAAGGAAAACAGCGGGAAAGGAACGGCCGCTTTCTGCGAGATAGAAATCGCAGAATTTACAATTAACCAGGAGACGGACGAAATCCTGCGCGGGATTTACAAAAAGCAGCCGGACGTACTGGCGTTTTCCTGCTACATCTGGAATCTCAGGAGGGTGGAAGAGCTTCTTGCTGATCTGCCGCATATCCTGCCGGAGACGGAGCTATGGCTTGGCGGACCGGAGGTGTCCTACGATGCGGAGGCGTTTCTTGCGAACCATCCGCAGGTGCGCGGCGTCATAGCGGGCGAGGGAGAGGAAACCTTTGCGGAACTTGCTGCCTGGTATTCCTGCCGTGAGAGCGGGCAGCCGGATATTCGTGGAATCGTGTTTCGGGATACGATGGGAACGATTCATACCACTGCACCGCGTCCGTGTCTTGATATGGATAAACTGCCGTTTCTGTATGATTCCCTGGAAGATTTTGAAAACCGCATCATTTACTATGAGAGCAGCCGCGGCTGTCCGTTTTCGTGCAGTTACTGTCTTTCTTCTATAGATAAAAGCGTGCGCTTCCGCAGTACGGAAAAGGTGAAGCGCGAACTGGCTTTTTTTCTGGAGCAGAAGGTTCCGCAGGTGAAGTTTGTGGACCGGACGTTTAACTGCCGTCAAAGCCACGCAATGGAAATCTGGCAGTTTATCAGAGAACATGATAACGGCGTGACAAATTTTCATTTTGAAATTGCAGCTGATCTGCTGAGTGAAGAGGAACTTGCGCTTTTAAATACCTTCCGTCCGGGGCTGGCACAGATGGAGATCGGGGTGCAGTCGACGAATCCAAAGACACTGGCGGAAATCAATCGGATTTCTGATTTTGAAAAGCTGTCTGCGATCGTGCGAAGGTTGCAGAGCGGCGAAAATATCCACCTGCATCTTGACCTGATCGCCGGGCTGCCCTGTGAGGATTATGAAAGCTTTGTGCGTTCTTTCAATGATGTGTACGGACTGCACCCGGAGCAGCTTCAGCTTGGCTTTCTGAAGGTATTAAAGGGCTCGAAGATGCACCGGAGAGCGGTGGATTATGGGCTTTGTTACCGCAGACAGCCGGTTTACGAGGTGCTGCATACCCGCTGGATTTCCTACGGCGAGCTTCTGAAACTGAAAATGGTCGAGGAGATGGTGGAGGTCTACTACAACAGCGGACAGTTTGCGCACACGATGCGCCATCTGGAGCGGGAATTTGTGCATCCGTTCGCGATGTATCTGGAGCTGGCAGAGTATTACGAGCGCAGCGGGAATGCCGAAAAGAAGCACACGCGGATGGCGCGCTTTGATATTTTACGTGATTTTATCCGCACAAAAACGGACGCTGCGCTTTACGATGAGCTGCTGATTTTTGATCTGTATCTGCGCGAAAACAGCAAGAGCCGCCCGGCATGGGCGAGGGATCAGAGCGCTGACAAACCGGAGATGCTGGCGTTTTTCCGAAGGGAGGAGGAAAAACGCAGCCTGCTCGCGGGCTATGAGGGGCGCAGTGCCAAGCAGATGATGAACATGACGCATCTGGAGCGGTTTCATTATAATGTATGCGGGGACGGCCGGGAGGGGACGCGCTGGATTCTGTTTGATTATCAGAAGCGCAGTCCGCTGACGCAGGAAGCGGTTGCCTGCGAGGTAGTATTGTAAGAGAAAAGGCTGTTGTGAACGGAGTGAACAGTAACGAGAAAAGAAGCGGCGTTACTGTTCACATAAAATTTACTTGATAGATTTGGCAAAATAGCATAGAATAGACATAGCATCGGATAGCTATTAACAGGCTGAGGATAAGAGGTGATAAATATGGCGAACATGAAAAAGAAGGACGATAGAAGACGTGTAATTGCCGCAGTGATCGCAATTTTGCTGATCCTGGCGATGGTGCTCACGACGATTATCGGTGCGTTTTTATAAGAAAGACCGGGGGTATAAAATGAGATTAAAAAAGAGGTTTCTGATCGCGCTTATTTTCGCATTTGCGGCGATGAGCGTCTTTTGTGCGGCTGCACAGGAGCAGGTGCGCATTGGCGATGGTATCTATATTAGCGATATCAATGTGTCCGGCATGACATACAGCGAGGCGGATGCGCTGGTGGAGCAGCGGATCGTGCAGGCACGCTCGGCTGTGATCACAGTCCAGGTAGGGGAGGACAGCGTTGAAGCGACCGCAAGCGAGCTTGGGCTGCAGTGGGACAACAGAAACGTGGTGCAGGACGCCATCGATCTTGGCAATTCCGGCAATCCGATAAAGCGCTACAAGGACAGGAAAAATCTTGGGCAGGAAACACAGGTGCTCCCGCTGAAATTCAGTGCGAACGCAAATGCGGTGAGAGATTTTATCGAAGAAAAATGCAAGCAGTTTGAGAAGGAAGCGCAGGAGGTATCCGTCAGCGCCGACGGCAGCGGCGGGATCAATATACAGCCGGGTGTTACCGGTCAGGTTATCAATGTAGATGAATCGGTAAAAGCGGTGCAGGACTACATTGCAAACGAGTGGCAGGGCGGAGCCGGGACGGTTGCGCTGTCTGTCGAGCTGGATGAGCCGCGCGGAAGCGAGGAGGATCTGGAATCCATTACAGACTGCCTTGGTACGTATACGACGCCTTATGGTTCCACCGCCGGGCGAAATATGAATGTAGAGCGCGGCGCGGAGCTGATCAACAATCATATTGTTTATCCGGGTGAGACTTTCTCCGTATGCGAACATCTGGTACCCTTTACGGCGGAGAACGGCTACGAGCTGGCGCCGGAATATGCGATGGGGCGCGTTGTACAGGGCTACGGCGGCGGTATCTGCCAGGTGTCCACAACGCTGTACAACGCACTGCTGCTGGCGGAGCTTGAAATTGTTGAGCGGCATAATCACACAATGACGGTGTCCTACGTTCAGTATTCTATGGATGCGGCGATCGCTGAGGGCAGCATGGATCTGGTGTTCCGCAATAATCTGGATACGCCGATCCTGATTTCCGGCTATGCCTACGGCGGCGAGCTGACCTTTAGTATCTGGGGCAAGGAGACGCGCCCGGCAGACCGCTCTATCTATTATTACTGCAATACGATCAGTGAAACGTACCCGGAGGGCGTAGCGCTCTATGCCGCGCCGGATCAGGCGGTCGGATATTTTAACCAGGTGCAGTCGGCGATGAGCGGTGTGAGCGCGGAGTGCTGGAAAGAGATAACGTACAACGGTGAGACGACGACAGAGCTTGTGAACACCAGCTACTACCAGGCGACGCCGGCGAGCTGGGAGGTTGGAACGATTGGTGCCTCGGATGCACTGCTGAATGCGATCGCGTCAAACGATCTGGCGGCGGCACAGGCAGCGGCAACTGGCGTCACCACGCAGACGGAGACCTGGCAAACGGAAACGGTTTCTACGGAAACACCGGCTACCGATACGGTTACCAAGGAAACACCGGCAACCGATACGATTGCTACGGAAACACCGGCAACGGATTATGTCGATCCGGGTACCGCCTACGATCCAAACAGCGGATATGATACGGGCGAGGGAGACGGAGTTGTAATCTGGGAGTAAGAGGTTTAGATTAAAGAGAGAAAAAATATGAAAACAGGAAAAATTTCGGAAGCAGTTTTAAAGCGTTCCGTTTTGAAGCAATGCACAGGCACGCATCCGGCGGTATTGCAGGGCGCTGAAAGCGGCGGCGATTGCGCAGTCATTTTAACGGCAGAGAAATCTGCCGTTTCCTGTTCTGTGCATCCTGCGGTGCTGGATACCATAAAAAAGGTGCGTTTTGCCGTGGAACATGCGGTGAATAATCTGGGGTGCTCTGGCGCGGAGCCGACAGCGGTGCTTCTGACTGTTCTGCTGCCGGAGGAAGCGGAGGAAGCGCTTTTAAAAGAAATTATGCGGGAGGCAGAGGCCGTCTGCGGAGAATTAAAAATACAGATCGCGGGCGGGCATACGGAGACAAATCCGGCAGTGAAGCTTCCCGTGCTGACGGTGACGGCGCTTGGGACTGTGGATGCCGGGCGTGCGGCAAATGCCCGGACTGATGCGGACGCTGTACTTTGTGCGAAAAATGCTCTGCCCGGCATGGATCTTCTGGTGGCAGGCACGGTCGGGCGCGAGGGGACGGCGCTGCTTGCATGGGCGCATGAAGAGGAATTAAAGAGGCGGTTCCCGCTGACGTTTGTGGAGCAGGCGAAGAGCTTCGGGAAAAGCATCAGCATTCTGCAGGCGGCGCGCATTGCAAGGGACTGCGGCGCGGCGGCGCTGCACGACGCTTCGCAGGGCGGCATTTTTGGAGCGCTGTGGGAGCTGTGCGAGGGTGCAAAGTGCGGACTGACAGCGGAGCTTCGGAAAATCCCCATCCGCCAGGAGACGATTGAAATCTGTGAATATTTCGGCTGTCATCCGTACTGCCTGCTTTCGGGCGGCGCGCTTCTGATCGCGGCACCGGACGGACGGCGGGTGGAAATGGAGCTTGCGCAGCACGGTATTCCGACGGCAATTATCGGAAAGCTGACAGATTCCAACGACCGGATACTGATAAACGGCGAGGAGCGACGCTTTCTCGATCGTCCTGCGCAGGATGAGATCTGGAAGGAGAGAGATGTGTTATGAGCAGGCTGAACATTGTATTATTTGAGCCGGAGATTCCGTCAAACACAGGGAATATCGGCAGAACCTGCGCGGCGACCGGAGCGCGGCTGCATCTGATTGAGCCGCTTGGCTTCAGCCTGAGCGAAAAGGCGATCAAACGGGCAGGGATGGATTACTGGAAGGAGCTGGACGTCACACGCTATCTTGATTTTGAGGAATTTCTGGAGAAAAATCCGGGAGCGAAAATCTACATGGCGACGACGAAAGCGCCGCGGACCTACACAGAGGTGCATTATGAGCCGGACTGTTATCTGATGTTTGGGAAAGAGAGCGCCGGCATCCCGGAGGAAATCCTTCTGGAGCACCAGGAGACGGCAGTGCGCATCCCGATGATCGGGGAGACGCGTTCTTTAAATTTAAGCAATGCGGTAGCGATCGTACTCTACGAGGCGCTGCGTCAGAACCGGTTCGCTCAGATGGAGCTGACCGGACATCTCACAAAATACGAATGGAAATAAAACGGGCGGCAGAGTTTTGCACAGACCGGCACTAAAGGATACTGGCGCAGGGAATGCGCATTTTACAGTGCTTCTGCCGCGCGGAATTTATAGCCGACGCCCCATACCGTATCCAAAGACCATGTTTCATGGTCTTTTATTTTTTCGCGGATGCGTTTGATATGTACGTCGATCGTCCGGGCGTCCCCGATGTAATCGTAGCCCCAGACATGGTCGAGAAGCTGTTCGCGCGTGAACACCTGATTGGGGGCTGATGCCAGGAAGTAAAGCAGCTCCAGCTCTTTAGGCGGCATGTCCACCGTCTCGCCGTCGCAGGTCACGGTATAATTGGAAAGACTGATGGTAAGCTGCGGATATTCCACATATTTCGGGAGCGACCGTTTCGCAGCGGTGGGCGGCGGCGTCAGTGTACGGCGCCAGATAGCGCGGATTCTGGAAATCAGCTCGCGCGTGTCGACCGGTTTTTCCAGAAAATCATCCGCTCCGGCGTCCAGCGCCCGCACCCTTTCCAGCACATCCCGGCTGCCGGAAAGAACCAGCAGCGGCGTGCTCCCGGCGGGGCGCAGCTCCCGAAAAAGGTCGACATAATCAATGCGCGGTACCGTGTCCTTGTCCACCACAATAAAATCAGCCTGCCGTGCGGCAAGCTCTTTGGCGGCGGTGGCTCCGTCAAAAGCCACCTGCACCTCTGAAAATCTGGTTTTTAAAGCATCCCGCAGCGTGCGGGCCGTTTGTATATCCTGTTCCACAAGCATCAGTTTTTGTGGGCTGTTCATGCTTCCCTCCTGTTAGTTTTTGAAAGTCACGATTGTCACCCCGGCATCTCCTTCCCCGAATTCTCCGAGCCGGTAGGATTCCACGTGCTTCTGGCGGCGCAGATAATTGTGTACCGCTTTTCGAAGCGCCCCGGTTCCCTTGCCGTGTACGATGCGCACGCTCGGCATGTGGGAGAGGTAGGCGTCGTCCAGGTATTTGTCCAGTTCGGCGATCGCCTCGTCGGTGGTCTTTCCGAGCAGATTGATCTCGATGCCGACGGAAGCGGATTTCGACATTCTGATTTTTCCGCTGCCGGTCTGACGCTTGTAGGGCGTCGTTGTCTCGATGTCGGCGATTTTTTCCAGATCCTTAATATTTACCTGCGAGCGCAGAATGCCCATCTGTACGAAGAGATTTCCCTTTGCGTCCGGAAGCGTGCTGACGGTTCCCTTTAAGTTCATGCTCAGCACACGCACGCTGTCGCCGAGGTGCAGGTCTTTTGGCTGCAGCTCCTTCGACGGCGCGCGCTGCGCTTTGAGCGTCATATTTTTTTCTACGGAGGACATTTTCTCGCGCAGGCGGGAGCGCTCCTGCTCCATCGCTCTGGAGTCAATGCCCTGTTTTCCGAATTTATTAAAATTTTTGATTGTCGTGTCGGCGTATTCCTTCGCCTCGCGCAGAATTGCGTGCGCCTGCTCGTTTGCCTCGCGCAGAATGCGCTCGCGGCTTGCATCCAGCGTTTCCTGTTTCTGCTCCAGCCGCTTTTTCAGCCGCTCGATCTCGTCTTTATAATGATTGATTTCTTCGCGCTCGCGTTCGATCGTCACGCGGCTTGTCTCCAGGTCGCTGATGAGCGATTCGAAATCCTCGTCCTGCTGGGAAAGCTGCCCGCGCGCTTCTTCAATAATGTATTCCGACAAACCGAGCTTTGCGGAGATGGCAAATGCGTTACTCTTGCCGGGAATGCCGATCAGAAGGCGGTAGGTCGGGCAAAGGGTTTCAACATTAAATTCGCAGCACCCGTTTTCTACGCCGGGGGTGGAGAGCGCATAGACCTTCAGCTCGCTGTAATGCGTGGTTGCCATTGTGCGTACGCCAGCGCGGTGCAGGTTTGACAGCACAGAGATAGCAAGCGCGGCGCCCTCCGTCGGATCAGTCCCGGCGCACAGCTCGTCGAGAAGCACCAGCGAGCGATCGTTTGCTTCATTTAAAATAGATACAATATTTGTCATGTGCGCCGAGAAGGTACTGAGACTTTGCTCAATGCTCTGCTCGTCGCCAATATCCGCGAATACATCCTCAAAAACGGCAAGCTCCGACTGGTCGAATGCCGGAATGTGCAGACCGGACTGCCCCATCAGTGTGAACAGCCCTACGGTTTTCAGAGAGACCGTTTTGCCGCCGGTGTTCGGACCGGTAATGATAAGCTGGTCGAAATCTTTTCCAAGGCGGATGTCGATGGGAACGACCTTCTTTTTATCGAGGAGCGGGTGACGTCCCTTCTTGATGTTGATGACACCTCTGTCGTTTAAGAACGGCTCGCTGCCGTTGTAGGATTTGGAAAGCTGTGCGCGTGCAAAAATGAAATCCAGCTTTGTGAGCAGCGTCAGATCGCTCTCCAGGGCTTCCAGCTCGGCGCCTGCCTGCCCGCTTAAATTTGCGAGGATCACTTCAATTTCTTTTTCTTCCCTGATTTCCAGCTCGCGCAGCTCGTTATTCAATTTAATGACTGCCATTGGTTCGATGAACAGTGTGGAGCCGGTGGAGGACTGGTCGTGGATCATGCCCTGCACCTGTCCGCGGTATTCCGCTTTTACCGGCAGGCAGTAGCGCCCGTTTCGCATGGTGATGACGGCGTCCTGCAGATAGGTGCGCGAGGAACCGTTTACCATGGAATTGAGCTGGGCGTGTACCTTGTCGTTCATCTGGCGCATTGCGCGGCGGATGCCGCGAAGCGTGGGGCTTGCGTCGTCGCTGACCTCCTCCTCGGAGGGCAGACAGCGGCGAATCTCATTTGCAACCGGCGTGAGCGGCTGCAGTGCGTCAAACATCACGTCCAGGGCGTTTGGCTCTGCGTCGGTGTTTTCCTTGCGGGAGTAAGCCTTTACGCGGTTACAGACCTCCAGCAGACGGCAGAGGGCAAGCAGCTCGGACGGACCGAGAATGCTTCCGACCTCCAGACGCTTCAGTGAGCCGCGGATGTCGGTGATACCGGAGAAGGAGACGTGTCCCTTCTGGTAGAGCATGGACAGCGCCAGGCTGGTTTCCGCCTGCAGCATACGGATCTCTTCGATGTCGGAGGAAGGCAGCAGATTTTTGCAAAGCTCCTTTCCGAGCACGGAACCGGCAAGCTCCGTCAGACGGTCGATGATTTTATGATATTCTAATGTTTTCAGCACTTTTGCGTTCATGAAAACCTCCTTATTGCGTATAAACAGTGAACCTCCGGTTTGCTGTGAACGGAGCAAACAGTAACCTTAGTTTATCACATAATAAGGCAATCTGCAAATTTATCTTGTTATTGGCGGGCGGTTTTAGTATAATAGCTCCGAAGGAGCCTCCGCGCGCTGCGGAGGAACCGTACATAAAACAGAAACCGCGATTTTGTGAAGATAGCGTAAGGAGCAATTTATATGAAATTTATCGGGAATTTTAAAGAGGGCGACCGCATCAGCGATATTTATCTGTGCAAGTACAAGCAGGCGGCAATGACGAAGAACGGCAAGCCGTATGAAAACGTGATTCTGCAGGATAAGACCGGCACCATCGACGCGAAAATATGGGAGCCGAATTCGGGCGGCATAGAGGAATTTGAGGCGATGGATTACGTGGACGTCGTGGGAGACGTGAGCAACTTCCAGGGCGCGCTGCAGCTTTCCATCAAGCGCGTTCGCAGAGCGCAGGAGGGCGAGTACAACCCGCAGGATTATCTTCCGGTTTCCGAAAAAGACGTGGACGAAATGTACGGCGAGCTGAAGCAGATCCTTGGCACGGTGCAGAATCCGTATCTGGAGCAGCTTCTCTCCATGTATTTTGAAAATAACGAGGCGTTTGAAAAGGCGTTTAAGTTCCACTCCGCTGCAAAAGCGGTGCACCACGGCTTTGTGGGCGGGCTCCTGGAGCATACGCTCGGCGTAGTGAAGCTCTGTGACTTTTACTGCAGACAGTACCCCGATCTGAACCGCGACCTTCTGCTGACAGCGGCGGCATTTCATGACATCGGGAAAATGAAGGAGCTTTCCGTGTTCCCGGAAAACGACTACACGGATGACGGGCAGCTTCTCGGACATATTTACATGGGAACCGAGCTGGTGCGCGCAAGCATCCGCCGCATCCCGAATTTTCCGAAGCGCCTTTCCGCGGAGCTGTGCCACTGTATCCTCGCTCACCACGGGGAGCTGGAGTACGGTTCACCCAAAAAGCCGGCGCTGATCGAGGCGGTGGCGCTGACCATGGCGGATAACACTGACGCCAAGATGGAATCCTTTAAGGAGATCATCAAAGGCGCGGGTGACAATAACGGCTGGCTTGGATTTAACCGCATTTTTGATTCAAACG
>CABRSG010000030.1 GCA_902473545.1 uncultured Lachnospiraceae bacterium
ATGCGGCTGCCGGAAAAATAGATTATATTGTGACGAAATCAATCTCCAGGTTTGCCCGCAACACGGTAGATACCTTGAATTGCGTGAGAGAATTAAGACGATTTCAGCCGCCGGTCGGCGTCTATTTTGAAAAAGAAAATATTGACACGCTTGACGCGTCGGGTGAGCTGATCCTGACAATCCTGTCTGCACTGGCGCAGGACGAATCACGGTCTATTTCGGAAAATATCCGCTGGACCTTTCAGAAAAATTTCCAGGAAGGCAAGCCGCAGATTAATCTGAAGCAGATGCTCGGCTATGATAAGGGAGCGGATGGAGCGTGGGTGATAAATCCGGCGCAGGCGGAGGTTGTCCGTTTCCTTTTTCAGCAGTATGTAAGCGGGTATTCTGCGAACGCTGCCGCAAAGCAGGCGAACGAAGCTGGAATGCGTACGGTGAACGGAAAACTGTGGACGGCTGGAGCCGTACTGAATGTTTTGCGGAATGAAAAGTATGTGGGTGATCTGGAAATGCAGAAGACAGTTACCAGGGATTTTCTGACGCACCGGTCAGTGAATAACCATGGGGAAGCGCCGAAATATTATGTGAAGGATCATCATGAGGGGATTATTGACCGGCCTACATGGGAAAAGGTACAGAGGATTCTTGGAGAGGGCAGGCACTCCGGAAAAACAAAAGGCAGCATGCGGCAGAGGTGCGCTGGAAAAGCGCTGTTTGCCAATCTGAAATGCGGCGTACAGACGGAGCAGGGGGCGTGCGGCGGGAGTTTCCAGCGTATGACGTACTCGTCGTCAGCACGCGGATATCGCGATGAGCGCAGCGCGGGCTATCAGGAGGAAGAGCAGACGGAAAGGTACGTCTACGCGTATCCGTTATTTTGCTGCACGCATAGGAGGACGGGGAATGGCTGTACGTCGAAAGCTATCCTGGAATGTGCGCTGGAACAGAGCTTTATGGAAATGCTTTACAGGCTGAAACGTGACGATCAGATGTACGGAAAGGATTCCTGGCTTGCGGCAGAATTTGAGCGTGTCTGCGATACCGTGGAAAGATGCGGGAACATAAAACGCGGTTCTGTGAATCGCAAAGCGCTTCTGGATGGGCAGATACGGGAAACAGAACGATATCTGGAGCAGATAAAGGCGTCTATGGAAGAGGAGCGCCAGGGAATGCAGGAATCAGAAGCGCTGCGTTCCCGGTTAGAAAGCTACCGGCAGGAAAGAGCAGCGCTGGAAGCGGAGCAGGGGGAGACGGCGGCTATGAAGAAAAATTATGCACTGTTTTTGGAATGTCTGCGGGAGCTTCCGGAATGCAATCAGGCGGGGATGCCGATAAAGATTAACGGTCTGGATACCCAGGGGACGCTTTTCAGAGAATGGAACGGCAGAGCAAAGAAAGGAATGCGCAGTGCGGTGAGCACTGGGAAGATCCGGATTACACCGGAGCACATCGCGAATGCGCCTGATTATTTAAAATTTGAAAAGGGGATTTATGCTGTCTTTATTCAGAATGGGAAGGTTTGCGGAGATGAAGTGGACTATACAACGAATTTTGGCGTGCAGCTGAAGAGCTATGGCAACTGCCGGACATTGAGCAGCTTCTTAGGATATCGGAGATGCAGAGAAGATGGGAAGGTGGAATTTCTGGACGAGCTCTGGAAAGTAAATGGTCGAAAGATGCGGTATTACCGGACAGAGCGAAAGAATAAAAATGCTGTCAAAGACAAGAGCTAACGGGACCGGCAGGGCTGCCTGCCCCGTCTCTCACGAAAACTGCGACAGGGGCAGCGTCACGGTAAAGGCACTGCCCCTGCCGGGCGCACTGTCCACGGTGATGCTTCCGCGGTGCAGCTCTAAAATCCGGGCGACGAGCGAAAGTCCAAGCCCGTTTCCGGCGACGGAGTGGGAGGTGTCAGCCTGGTAAAATTTGTCGAAAATATATTTCTGTTTCTCGGATGCAATGCCGATGCCCTGATCGCGGACAACGGCGCGCACAGAGGAGCCTTCCTTTGCAAGCGAGATCATAATCTCGCTGTTTTCCGGCGAAAACTTGACAGCATTGTCGATCAGGTTCGTCCACACCTGCGTGAGCAGGGCTTCATTTCCGATCAGAAACAATTCTTCCATATCCTCTAAATGAAATGTGATATTTTTCTGCGTCCACTTCGCCTCCAGCAGTACGACGCACTGGCGGATCTGCTCGCTGAGATTGTAATGAGTGAAATCTGAGAGCAGCGTCATGCTTTCTACCTTTGAGAGGTTCAGCACGTTGGTGGACAGCTCAGAGAGACGCGCAGATTCCGAGATAATGATATCGAGATATTCCTGCTTTTCCGCCTCCGTCAGGTTTCCACCCTTCATCAGCCGGGCGAAGCCGGAGATGGAGACGATCGGCGACTTAAATTCGTGGGAAAAATTGTTGATGAAATCGGAGCGCAGCAGCTCGATGCCTGCAAGCTCGTCTGTCATCTGGTTGAAGGATTTTGACAGGTCTCGGAATTCCTTCGGATGCTCGATATAGATTTTGGTCTGGAAATTTCCCTTTGCCACCTCCCGGATCGCCTGGGTGAGCGTCTGGATGGGACGCAGGGGAAGATGTACCACAAAAAAGGTCAGCACGGTACCGATCACAATGCTGGTAAACGCATTCTGCAGCAGCATCGGGACGGGCGGCTCACCGGGATGGAAGGTGATCCAGCCCTGGCGGATAAAAAAGAAGGTGAGGGTATTGCTGAGAATCATCGTGACGGTGAGCAGCACAAATACAATGCCGGTGGTGATCAGCGTCATGCTTGTCATAAAGCCGGTTTTCTTTTTCATTGTGCATTCTCCTTTAACTGTGCCTTGTAGCCGAGCCCGCGGATCGTGACGATGGAAAAATCTTGGGAATGCTCAAACCGCTTGCGCAGGCGGTTAATGTGGACGCTGATAGTAGCGTCCGTGGACTGTGTGGACGGTCCCCAGATTTCCTCCATAAGCTGCAGGCGCGTAAAAATGTGATTGGGGAAGGACAGCAGCTTGTAGAGCAGAAAAAACTCCTTCTGCGGCAAAAGCTGCTCCTGTCCCTGGCAGGATACCGTGAGAGCGTCAAAATTGAGCGTCGTCGAGCCGACCGTGAGCTGACGGTCGGAGGCGATCCGCGCGCGGCGAAGCAGCGCGCCGATGCGCAGCAGAAGCTCCTCCTCGTTGACGGGCTTTGTCATGTAATCGTCGGTTCCGGCGAGGAAGCCCTTCTTTAAGTCCTCCGGGAGCTGCCTTGCCGTGAGCATCAGAATCGGGAGGTCGCTGCGGCAGTCGCGCAGAAGCTTTGTGAATTCGTAGCCGTCCATACCGGGCATCATCACATCCAGAATGATCAGATCGATCCTCTTTTCTTTCATGATTTTTAAGGCATCCTCCGCGCAGGCGGCACCAAAGGGACGGTACCCGGCGTTTGAGAGCACCGCGCACAGAAAGCGGCGGATATTTTTGTCGTCATCTACTACCAGTAATTGAAACATGTTCTGTCACCTCGTTTATTTGGTTTCTTCAGACCGCAAAGGCATACTTTTTATGTGGCGGTCCGGGCATTTTTTACATTTTAGCATGGAAATCTAAACGTAAGTTTAACTTTCCCAAAGTTTCACACAATTTTCAAAATCCCGTCCGTCAAGTTTAAATTCAGTTTAAGAAATGCGTCTAAGATAGGAACGAAAAGCGCGAGGGACAAATGGATTGCCGCGCGCAAATATAAGGATGGAGGTTTTTGCTTTGATAGAGGTAAAGAATTTAACAAAGCAGTATGGGAGCGCGAAAGCGGTGGATAACCTGTCGTTTACCGTGGAGCAGGGGCAAATCTACGGCTTTCTCGGTCCGAACGGCGCCGGAAAGTCGACGACGATGAACATTCTGACCGGCTATATCGCACCGAGCACGGGCGAGGTGCTGATCAACGGGCACAACATTCTCGACGACCCGGAGGCGGCGCGCAAATGCATCGGCTATCTGCCGGAAATACCGCCGGTCTACCCGGAAATGACGGTGGAAGAGTATTTAAGCTTTGCCGCCGGGCTGAAAAAGGTTCCGAAAAAGGAGCAGGAGGAAATGATTTATGACGTCATGGAGATGACGGATATCACGGCGATGAAAAAGCGTCTGATCCGCAATCTCTCCAAGGGCTACCGACAGAGGACGGGACTGGCGCAGGCGCTGCTCGGCTATCCGGAGATTATCATTCTCGATGAGCCGATGGTGGGGCTTGACCCCAAGCAGATCATTGAGATCCGTGAGCTGATCCGCGGGCTTGGGAAAAAGCATACGGTTATTTTAAGCTCTCATATTCTCTCAGAAATCAGCGCGATCTGCGATCATATCATGATTATCTCACACGGAAATCTGGTGGCGAGCGACACGCCGGACAATCTGGCTCATTTGATGAAGGGATCGGAGGCGCTGGAGCTGACCGTGGAGGCGGAGGAGAGCGATATCCGCCGGGCGCTTGCAGGCGTGGAGCGTATTGATGCCTGCGAAATAAAAACGTCCGACGAGAATGGCGCCTGTGACATTACGCTGAAAATGTCGGGCGGCACCGACCTTCGCAGAAAGCTTTTTTATCTCTTTGCAGAACAGAAAATGCCGGTGCTGCGTATGCAGCAGACGCGTGTTTCGCTGGAGGATGTATTCCTGCAGCTCACGGAAAATCCGGACGCTGCGGCAGAGCAGAAGGCGGAGAATATTAAGAAAAAACGCGGGCTGTTTGCCGGGAAAGGAGCAAAGAAGGAATGATTGCGATACTGAAAAAGGAAGTAAAGGGTTATCTGACCTCGATGGTTGGCTATGTGTTTATTGCGTTTATGCTGGTGGTGAGCGGCATTTATTTTACCGCCTACCATTTAAACGGTGCTTATCCGAAATTCGCTTACACTTTAAGCGCTGTTCTGGTGGTATTTCTGATCGCGGTTCCGATTCTGACAATGCGTATTCTTGCGGAGGAGCGCAGGCAGAAAACAGACCAGCTTCTTCTGACGTCGCCGGTTTCCGTGCCGGAGATCGTAATCGGAAAATATCTGGCGCTGGTATGTATTTTTTTTTATCGTCGTGCTTGCCCTGGCGTTTTATCCGCTGGTGCTGTCGCAGTTCAGCAGCATTCCCTATGGGGAAACGTATGCGGCGCTCTTTGGCTTTTGGCTGATGGGCTGCAGCTTTCTTGCGATCGGACTTTACATTTCCTCCATCACGGAGAGCCAGGTGATCGCGGCGGTGCTGACGTTTCTGGTGCTGTTTGTCTGCTACCTGATGGAGGGCATCCATCGGAAGAGGAAACCGAAGCGGAAGAGAGCAGCTCCGGAGGTGAGACGGAGACCGCCGAGACGCGCGTTGCAGTGTTTACCTCATCCTCGCTTCTGGATGAGTCGGCAAATCAGATGGTATCCGGCGGCAACTATCGGCTGTTTGTAAGTACGGTAAGCTGGCTCTGCGGAAATGAGACAACGGTATCTATTCCGGTCAAGAATATTTCTACAGAATATCTGACGGTTCCGGCGGCAAGCGCAAGCTTCTGGAGTATTGTGACGATCGGAATTATTCCTGCAGGATTTTTGCTTACCGGTCTTTACACCTGGATGAAGAGACGGAGACAGTAGCGGCGGAAAGGAGCGTGTTATGAAGAGAAAAACCATTACCATGAGCGTCACGGTGCTGGCGCTCGCCGCTCTGGTGGGCGGATATATGACCTTGAAGGAGCAGAACAAAAAAGCGGAAGAGGAGGAAACGCTGCTGGCGGAGGGCGAGACCGTCTGGGAGACGGATTCTGATAATCTGGAAAAGGTGTCTTTTTCCATAGGCGGCAGCGAATACACATTCCAAAAAGAAAACGGGGAGTGGCAGCTTGCGGACGACGAGACATTTCCGGTGGATGAAACGGTGCTGGAGGAGCTGATCACAGCGGTGACACCGCTGAAAGCCCTGCGTACGCTGACGGACGTGGAGGATACTGTGCAGTACGGTATGGAGGAGCCGCAGAATGTAATCACGCTTGGACTATCTGACGGCACGGAGCAGGTGCTGACGATCGGCGACAACAATGAGGGAACAGGAAACGATTATCTGATGCTGGCGGATTCGGATTCCACCGTCTATACGGTCAGCTCCGATATCAGAGCGGCGATTTATGACGGACTATACGATTATGCCGTGAGCGAGGAGCTTCCGGCGATCACGCAGACGAATATCACCGGGCTTGCGCTTACCAGCGCAGATACTTCCTATATGCTGTATGAGGAGGACGATGTCTGGAAGGTGGAGAGCGATAAGGTGAAGGATAACGCAAATACCGATATCACTTCGGAGCTGACGGCACAGATTTCCGGCGTATATTATGTAGATTATCTGGAGCATAACTGCGAGGGAGAGGATCTGGCGCAGTACGGGCTTGCGGAGCCGTCTGCCACGCTGACGATCACCTATGAGGAGGATGAATCTGCCCGAAGCAGGACCATCAAAATAGGAAATACCGACAGCGAGGGAAATTACTACACGCAGCTTTCTGGTTCCACAGAAGTGCATACCATTGCCTCCGGCATGGTAGAGCCGTTCCTTTCCTACACTCCGGAGGAGCTTGTGCAGACGGAGACAGAAAGCGAAACGAAGGAGGAAAGCACGACCAGAGAGGAAAGCGAGAGCAAAACAGAGATGGAAAGCACGACCGGAGAGGAAAGTGAGACAGAAACGGAAGAATCGTAAGTTTACGCTCCGTTTATCGGCGTTCACAAAAAAGTTATTTTCCGATGACAAAGTGAACACATTTTTCAGCGATAATGTCTGCTAAGATAGTTAAATACCCCGCGGCAGGGCTACGTTTCACTTCGGTCGGTGCTAAACGTGTGCCGCCGGCACACAGCACCGTCAAATGGATGTGCGAGCACATCCGCCTGGCTCGTTGCCCGCGGGAATAAAAACAAGGCAGAAAGGAGCTTGAAAATGGATAATAATTATTATGAAAACAGGGAACCGCAGCAGGTTCCGGAATATGAAGGGGAACCGGTTCAGAAGAAAGGAAGCGGGAAGCATTCGCAAACTGCCGGAGTTTTAGTTGCGGCGGCGTTGATCGCGCTGATGTGCGGCTATGTGGGAGCATGGGCGGCAGGGCAGACCAATGGAAAGGTGGTCATTCAGAAGGTGACAGGCGGGCAGACGGCGGATGGAAGCACGGACGGGGAAGCAATGGCAGCGACGGATGTCGCAGCGGCGATCAGCCCGACGGTTGTTTCCATTACAACCGAGCAGATCCAGTACAATCAGTTCTGGTATGGCGCGCAGGTTTCCAGCGGCGCGGGGAGCGGCGTGATCATCAGTGAGGACGGCTATATTCTCACCTGCTCACATGTCGTCTCCGACGCGGATTCCGTTATGGTAACGGATTACGAGGGCAATGAATATACAGCGCAGCTTGTTGGAAGCTACGAGGCGGGCGATATTGCCGTGATCAAGATCGACGCCGACGGTCTGCAGGCAGCAACCTTAGGCGACAGCGACGCTGTGAAGCTTGCAGAGACGGTATACGCAGTCGGAAATCCGGGCGGAACACTTGGCGGAAGCATCACGGACGGCATTATCAGCGCGACGGAGCGGTCTATCACGGTGTCGCTGGACAGCAGTCAGAGCTATGGGTTTGCTTCCATGAACAATACCATTTCGCTGGACGTCATGCAGACGAGCACAGCGGTCAGTCCGGGAAATTCGGGCGGCGGTCTGTTTAACAGCCGCGGCGAGCTGATCGGTATTGTCAATGCGAAAAGCTCCGGCGAGAGCCAGGAGGGTATCGGCTTTGCAATCCCGATCAATACGGCGCAGGAGATTGCGGAATCGCTGATTAACAACGGTTATTATACCGGAGAGTTGAGAACCGAGAGTGAGAACGACGCCGTGATGAACATCACCGTATCGGAGGTTGGCAGCCAGGTGGCGCAGCTTTCCGGCGTGGAGGCGGGGCTTTATGTCCAGGAGGTGCAGGAGGGCGGCGCGTCGGACGGTCTGCTGGAAGTAAACGATCGCATCATCAGCGTGGATGAGAAGGTCATCAAGACCACAAAGGAGCTTTCGAATGTGCTGGCAAAATGCGAGCCGGGAGAGACGGTCAGCGTCTCCGTGGAGCGCAGCGGCAGGATGATCACTGTCGACATCACGCTGGCACAAAATCAGAACCAGTCTTCGGACAGTGGAAATGCGGAGTAGTATCGGTACTGTCTACTCTGTTCGCAGTAATATAGTATCATAGCTTTATAAGGAAAAAAGGACGGGAGCGGTTGAAAAATCGCTCCCGTCCTTGTATGATAATAGAAAGTTATGGTCTTTTTAAATATAAAAATAGTGTTGCAAAAACTGTGTTTATGTGATATCATAAAAGCATAGATGAGGAGGGCGATAAATATAGAAACGACAATTGCAAAAAGTCTACGACTCTCAGATGATATGGAAGCTTACGATGCCGCCTGCAAGAAGCTTCTTGCGGAAAAGAGGATACTTGCATGGATCATGAAGAATTGTATACGGGAATACCAGAAACTGAATATAGAAGATATTGCAGAGAATTATATCGAAGGAAACCCTCAGATCGCAGAGGTTCCGGTTCTGCCGGATGAAACAAACGCCCCAAGGATTCATGGGATCGGGACGGAGGATACCAGCCTGTACGAGGGAACTGTTACCTATGATGTCCGATTCATTGCAATTCTTCCGGGTTCCGGGGAAGGAGTGCATCTGATCTTAAATATCGAAGCGCAGAATGATTTTTATCCGGGATATCCGCTCATCAAACGTGGTATCTATTATTGCTGCCGCATGATATCTGCGCAGTATGGGACGGAATTTACCGATTCCCATTATGAAAAGATAAAAAAGGTGTACAGTATCTGGATTTGCGTAAATCCGCCTCAAAACAGGCAAAACACGATTACGGGCTATTCTATTGCAGAAAAAAATGTGATTGGCGGTGCGCATGAAGAGATGGAGCATTACGATCTGCTGGCTGCAGTTATGGTATGTCTGGGAAAAACAGATGAACTGCCTCAGAATGGTGTACTAAAGCTGTTGGGGACGCTTTTTTCTTCGAATATGAGTTACAGACAGAAGCAGCAGATATTGCAGGAGGATTTTGATATCCAGATGACAGAGAACCTGGAGAGGAAGATGATTTTGGTGTGTAATTTAAGTAAGGGCTTAGTGGAGAAAGGGATAGAACAGGGCATAGAACAGGGCATAGAACAGGGCATAGAACAGGGCATTACCAGGGGCATTCTTGCATCTTTGAGAAATTTGATGAATAACATGGGCTGGACCGCCGAGCAGTCTATGGCAGCTTTGAATGTACCGAAAACAGAGTGGGAAGGATATCTTTCTATGATGGAATAAAGGCGTCCCCGGCAGTCTGCCGGGGATTTTTTCATAGCCGCTTCTCGATTCTTCTCTGCACATATTGAAAAGCAAAATAAAAGATAATGCCCTTCGCCACGGAGGTGAGCGTCAGCGCCCACCAGATACCGGAAAGCCCGAGGCTGGTGCGCGAGAGCAGCAGGGCCAGAGGGATGCGCGCGCCGGTGAAAAGGATGCTGATCACACTGCAGAGCGTGGTTCTGCCAAGCCCGGAGAGCGCGCCGACCGTCATAAGCTCTACGCTCATAAAGACCTCGCTGCATCCGATGATGATCAGATAGTTTGCTGAGATCTCGACCACCTCCGGCTCGTAAAAGAACAGATGTGAGATGGAGCGCGGCAGCAAAAGGAAGGCTGCAGTGATAAGAAGTCCCCAGACGACGAGTATCCGCACAGAGATGCGGTAGCTCTCGCGGATGCGCTGCGTTTTTTTTGCTCCGTAGTTCTGTGCGACAAAGGCGTTCAGTGCGGCGCCGAAGCCGTCCGCCGTGTTCCAGGAGAGGGATTCAATCTGCCCGCCCACTCGCTGCGTGGCGATCGCACCGGGACCGAAGGCAGATACCATGCGCGTCAGCACCATGGAGATCATACAGTAAAGTGAGGACTGCAGAGCGGAGGGAATCCCGATCCGGCTAATGCTGCGATAATAATTTCCGGGAACCGGCCGAAACAGGCGCACCGTTTTTAAAAGATTATGCTCCGGGGCGGCGCGCAAGATCTCTATTACGAGAACTGCGAGCACGATCACCTGCGCAGCGACGGTGGCGATGGCGGCGCCGCGGATTCCCAGTGCAGGGAAGCCGAAAAGGCCAAAGACCAAAAGCGGATCGAGAACCATATTTGCGATCAGTCCGATGAGGTTTGCTTTAAAGGGCGTTTTCGAATCGCCCTGCGCCGTATAAAGTCCGGTGAGCGTCTGCGTTAAGTAGCTGAAAATAATCAGCCCGCAGGTGATCATCATGTAAATTTCTGCGGCGTGATAGGTTTCGCCGTCGTCCATCTGAAAGAAGGACAGGAGCGGATCAGAAAAGAGCAGGCAGACGCCGCCGAAGAGTATGCCGAAGAGTATCGTAAGCTGCAGAGCGGCAGCCGCATAGCTGCGCGCCTCAGAAAACCGCCTGCTTCCGCAGCACTGCGCCATATTGACCTGTCCGCCCATGCGCGGAAAAAGGACGAGCCCCTGGGAGAGCCAGACAAACATGCCGCCCACGCCGACGCCGGCAACAGCCTTTGAGCCGAGCATACCGATCCACGCCATATCGGTGATGTTGTAGGCAGTGGCGAGAAACGACGATGCCATGATCGGCATAGCAAGGGAAGCGAGTGTCTTAAAAATTGGTCCGGAGGTTAGATCAAGAGATTGCTTCTTATTCATAATATACCTTTCTGATTTATGTTAAAACATTTTTACGATGCCAGAGCTGATCTGTTCTGTTCAAGTTACTGCGAACGGAGTGAACAGTAACCTGATCGATTATAACAGATTTCTTAAAAAATGCATAGAGGTTAAAATTCCTGCTTGACAAAGAGTATATACTGTATATAATGATATATATACAGTATATACTCTTTGTGCTGTATTGATGATATCCGGGAGGTGCACACCCGGTTGGAGAATACCTTTACAGAGAGGAGGCACAGATGAAAGTAATTCTTTCAAATCAGTCTGAACTTCCGATATATGCGCAGATACGGGAGCAGATGAAGGAACAGATTTCAAACGGTCAGATTGCGGAAGGCACCGTGCTCCCGTCGATCCGTCAGCTTGCGAAAGACCTGGGGATCAGCGTGATCACCACGACGCGCGCTTATCGGGAGCTGGAGAGCGAGGGTTACATCGCCTCGGTGCAGGGAAAAGGGAGCATTGTCCTTAAGCGCAATAATAAGATTATCCGCGAGCAGTGCCGCCGCCAGATGGAGGAGCATCTGGAGGCAGCGATCGACGCTTCGCAAAGATTAGATATGACGGATGCGGAGCTTGTGGAGGCGCTTCAGGTTCTGCAGAGACAGCGCAGGCGCTGAGCGCGATCTATATAGGAATTACATTTATGCGGGACAATTCAACCGTGCGTCCCGACGAAAAAGAAAGGAAGACAGAGCTATGAATGCATTGGAGGTAAAAGGACTTCATAAGGAATATAAGGATTTTACGCTTTCCGATATCAGCTTCACTATCCCGAAGGGCTACATCATGGGATACGTCGGTCAGAACGGTTCGGGCAAGACGACCACGCTGAGTCTGATCTCCCATCTCATTAAGGCGGACGGCGGAGAGTGTGTGATTGACGGCCTGCGCTATGAGGAGCAGCCGGTTGCGTACAAGGAGGCGATCGGTTTTGTGGGGGATACCGACGGGTTTCTGCCGGATTTCACGGTCAAAAACATCCGATCTATCTGCCGCGACTTTTATCCGACCTTCCGGGAGCAGGAATTTAACGCTTACATGGAAAAGTGGAAGCTGCCGGAGAAAAAGAAAATCAAGGAATTTTCACGCGGAATGCGTGTAAAGCTGATGTTTGCCGTCGCTCTTGCGCGTGATACAAGGGTGCTGATCCTCGATGAGGCGACGAACGGGCTTGATCCGGTGGTGCGCCAGGAGATTCTGGGAATTCTGCAGGAGTATATCAGCGACGGTGAGCACAGCGTGCTGTTTTCCACGCACATTTTAAGCGACCTGGAACAGATCGCGGATTATATTTTCTTCATTAACAATGGAAAGAAAATTTTCTGTGAGACGAAGGAGGAGCTGCAGGAGGGCTGGATGCTGGTGAAAGGCGGACTGGACGATCTGGATGCGCGCTCGCGCAAATATCTGGTGGGAATTAAGGAAAGCGGCGTGGGTTTTGAGGCGATCGTCCGCAGCGACGACGCGGCGTATCTGCCGCAGGATTGCCTTCTGGAAAAGCCGCTGATCGATCAGATCGTTGTGCATATGATTCAGAATTTGGAGGGAACATTATGAAAACATTCAAGTGCATCAAGCTGGATATGCTGAAATCAAAGAGTATCTTTAAATTTCTGCCATTTTTTTTGCTGATTTGCCTGGTAACCACACTCGCATCGAATAATGCACCGGCATGCTGGGGAATTCTGTACCTGGTTTTCGGCGGGTTGATCATTGTGTCTAATCCCTTTTTTGCCATGTCCAATATATCAGAGGTGTTTACCAACATGCTTCCGGCTTCTGTTGCAAACCGGGTATTCGGGCGCTATCTGTTTGGTGTGACCGTGATGGTTGTTTCCGCGCTGCTGGGGGTTGCGTCTGAGTTTTTCCGCATGATGGTCAAAGGGGAGATTTCCATGAAGGGAATCTGGGTTTTTACAGCCGTTTTCCTCGGCGCTGCGCTGATCGTGATGGCGGTGGAATTTCTGGTGCTGTATTTTGTGACGATCAGGAATGCGCAGATTTTGAGTATTGTGCGCATGGTGCCGGCGTTTGTGCTGTTTTTCGGAGCAAGTGCGCTGATGGATGCAGGTGCTGCGGAGGGCGGTCCTGGCGGAATGCTTCAGTGGATCACCCGGAATATGACGGTGCTTTCGCTGGGAATCCTCGCGGCGGGCATGCTGTTTACCCTCCTCTGCGCGGTGATTTCCTGGCTGCATGAAAAATCAAAGTATTAGCTGTAAACAAAAGGATTGACATTTTAGGCATATATCGTAAAATAGGTATGAAAGCAGTTACATTTATGACATAAGAAAACATTCATACGGAGGATATATGCAGATAATTATTGTGGGCTGCGGAAAGGTCGGTTCCACGCTTGCGGAACAGCTCAGCAGGGAGGACAACGACGTTACGGTTCTGGATATCAACGGACACCGTGTAGAGCAGCTTGTCAATGAATTTGACATCATGGGTTATATCGGCAGCGGCATCAGCTTCGATATGCTGATGGAGGCGGGCGTGAAGAAGGCGGATCTTCTGATCGCGGTCACCGGGTCGGATGAGCTGAATCTGATGTGCTGCCTGATCGCGAAAAAGGCGGGCGGCTGCCAGACGATCGCCCGCGTGCGCAACCCGGAGTACAGCAAGGAAACAGAGTTTTTAAAAAAAGAGCTTGGGCTTGCCATGGTCATCAACCCGGAGCTGACGGCGGCGGGGGAGGCCTGCCGACAGCGATCAGCGTGGAAGTGTTCGCCAAGGGCAAGGTGGAGGTCTTAAAATTCCGTATCAAATCGGGTTCCCCGCTCTGCAATATGGAAATACAGGAGATCGGACCGAAATTAAAGAGCGATATCCTGGTCTGCGTGGTAGAGCGCGGCGGCGAGATTACCATTCCGAACGGCACCTTTGTGCTGCAGGAACGCGATAACGTCTATATTGCCGGAGCACAGCAGAAGACGGCGGAATTTTTCCAGCGCATCGGAATTGGCTCCAAGCCGGTCGACAATAT
>CABRSG010000031.1 GCA_902473545.1 uncultured Lachnospiraceae bacterium
ATTGTAAACAGATACGTTTGCCATCTGTGTGTTCCTCCTTTCCTATAAAAGCTTATTTACCGGCTTTTACTGTCTCCTTAATTGTTACTAAAGATTTCTTCGGCCCCGGTACAGCGCCCTTTACGAGAAGCAGATTGTTTTCTGCGTCTACTCTTACCACCTCAAGATTCTGGATGGTTACGCGTTTGCTGCCCATGTGACCTGCCATCTTCTTGCCCTTGAATACCTTACTCGGATCGGAGCAAGCGCCGTTGGAACCCGCATGGCGGTGATATTTGGAGCCGTGAGCCATCGGTCCTCTGTGAAGGCCGTGTCTCTTGATAGCGCCCTGGAAGCCTTTTCCTTTGGAGATCGCGGTAGCGTCGATCTTGTCGCCTGCTGCGAAGATGTCCACCTTGATTTCCTGCGCCACCTGGTACTCTTCTGCGTTTTCAAACTTAAATTCCTTCAGGTATCTCTTATAAGAAACGCCTGCCTTGTCGAAGTGTCCTTTCATCGGCTTATTCACAAGCTTTTCCCTCTTGTCAACATAGCCAACCTGCACTGCACTGTAACCGTCGTTCTCTGCAGTCTTAACCTGTGTGACAACACACGGGCCGGCCTGAAGAACCGTTACCGGAGTGAGCACTCCGTCATCGTTGAAGATTTGAGTCATTCCGACTTTTGTTGCTAAAATCGCTTTCTTCATCTTTATACCTCCTGTTTTTCTACAGCGGATCGGAAACCCGATCATACTAGGAAAACCTAGCTACCTATTTGGTTTTCATTTTGATATCGATATACACGCCAGCCGGCATCTCCAGTCTGGACAGCGCATCCACCGTCTTCTGGGTCGGTGTGATGATATCAATCAGTCTTTTATGAGTTCTCTGCTCGAACTGTTCTCTGGAATCTTTGTACTTGTGTACGGCACGAAGAATGGTTACTACTTCCTTCTTTGTCGGAAGAGGTACCGGTCCGCTCACCTGTGATCCGTTCTTTTTTACAGTTTCGATGATTTTCTTTGCGGATGCATCAATAAGCTGATGATCATACGCTTTCAATGTGATTCTCATTACCTGACTTGCCATAAAAAAAGTCGCCTCCTTTTCGCACTCTTGTTAGCAGTACGACAAGCGGTGACTGTACACGCTCCCGTGTGTATCATAAAATATCCACACGTTGTTTCCGGTCTTTGCCGGACAGTTGTTCTTGTACAGTGACTTGTCGCCAGTTTCTAGAACTTGACATTCGCTCCACGGAAAACCTGCGGCATACACCGCAGCAACCTCACGCTTCAACGCTATCAAGGTCACAACATCTGCATTATATATGAAATCTCCGCCATATGCAAGGAGTTTTTTAAAAATATTGTATTTTTTTTCGTACATTTTGTTACTGTTCACTCCGTTCGCAGTAACCTTCACAAATCCATTTAAAATTCGCTTCGCGAATGGGATTTGCTCACACCTGGATCACGTTCTCACGCCTCAAATCCACAGGACTAGCTTCGCGTCGCAGCAGGTGTTTGAGGCTGGCGTGAACAGTAATCCGACATCATACTTGTATCCCAAAAGAGGAAACCTTATGAAAAGATCATTTTTCCCGGTCACGGCGGGCATTTTACTGTGCGTCGTACTGACCATCGGCATGTGGATTTATTTTCAAAGCAGCACACACAGCATCGACCTGCAGGAGGCCGGTACACAGGAAAGGTACGACCGGCATTATGTGCTTTTGGCAGACGATATGCGCTCCAGTCTGTGGCAGGAGGTGTATGAGAGCGCCCGGGAGGAAGCCCTGAAAAGCGGCGCATACCTGGAGCTGGTAAACTCTGATACAATGACAGACTATACCCTGGAGGATTATCTGGAAGTCAGTATTGCGTCCAAGGTGGACGGCATTATCATGCAGCCGACGGGGGAGCAGAAAATACGCGACCTCATCCACGAAGCGACGGCAAACGGCATCCCGGTGGTAACGGCGCTGGAGGATGACTCGGAGAGCGAGCGCATCAGCTTTGTCGGGATAAACAGCTATCAGATGGGAACGGCATACGGCGAAGAAATTCTGCGGCTTTTGAAGAAAGAGCGCACCAGCGTATTGATTCTGGTAAATTCTCATACGCGCGATACCGGCACGAATCTGGTGCTTTCGCAGATATCAAACGTGGTGAAGGAGGGGGCGGGCGCGGATCGTACGGTAGATATTTCCGTTTATGATATAGATATTTCCGGAAACTTTGACTCTGAGGAGGCAATCCGCGACATTTTTGTAAACCGTGGGAATATTCCGGATATCCTGGTCTGTCTTGACGAAATTATTACGGAGTGCGCCTGTCAGGCGGTAGTTGACTATAACCAGGTGGAAAACGTGGACATTATCGGGTATTACACGTCTGATACGATTCTGGACGGCATCAGAAAGGGCACCGTCACAACGACGATTTCCTTCAGCACGGAGGAAATTGGACGTTACAGCGTGGATGCGCTGGAGGAATATTATTCGTTGGGGCACGTGAGCAATTATTTTAATGTCGGGCTAAATGTCGTGAACCAGCAGAACATCGACACATTCCCTGTCGGGGAAAGCGGGCAGGAGGAGTGAAATGTGGAAAAAACTGAGAATAACAGGCAGGAGTAAATCCATCCAGAGCAAGCTGATCTGGATACAGGTGCTTATGATGGTCTGCATTTTATTAATGAATCTGTTTATCTACCAACAGATCAACCAGACGGTGAAGCGCATCGACGCCGTGTTTTCCAGCAATGTGACGGTCAATGAGCTTTCCGGGACGCTGGAGCAGATACAGAACAATGTGTATGAATATCTGACAACGAAAAGCTCCGCCGCGCTTGAAGACTATTACCGCTATGAGCAGGAATACCGGACGATGATCGAGCGGCTGAACAGCCAGAATATGGACAGCGAAGTTAAGATGCTGGAAAAAAATATCCGAAATATGTCCGAGACGTATCTTGAATGTACGAATGACACCGTGCAGGCAAAGCGTGGGCGCAATGTGGAGAAGTACAAGCTGCTCTACG
This sequence comes from uncultured Lachnospiraceae bacterium, assembly GCA_902473545.1. Taxonomy (GTDB): domain Bacteria; phylum Bacillota; class Clostridia; order Lachnospirales; family Lachnospiraceae; genus Marvinbryantia. The sequence continues at coordinate 3,027 of CABRSG010000031.1, forward strand.
AAGAAGAGACGCAGCTTTACGAGTACATCAACACCTATATGTACAAGCTGAATAACCTGCGGTTCCACCTTAATTCCAGCAATTACCAGGTACTTCTGCGCGTGATGAGCATTCTGGAAATTATGAGTATCCTTATGATCGGAGCGGTCGGGCTGATCTGCACTTTTATGGCGGTGGCTCTCATACGAAACATGATCAGACCGCTGACAGGTCTGTCCGTGGCGGCGAATGAGGTGGCGCAGGGGGATTTCGAGGTGGAATTTCCGGCGGTTATCTCGGACGACGAGGTGGGAATCGTGACAAACGCCTTTCATCAGATGGTCGACAGCATCAAGGAATATATTGAAAAGCAGCGCGTCAGCATGGAAAACGAGGCGATGATGAAGGAGCGGGAGCTTTCCATGGAAGCGCATTTAAAGGACGCGCAGCTTAAATACCTGCAGGCGCAGATCAATCCGCATTTTCTGTTTAACTGTCTGAACGCCGGGGCGCAGCTTGCGGCTATGGAGGACGCTGAGCGGACGGCTGTTTTTGTGGCAAAAATGGCGGATTTTTTCCGCTATAACGTGCGCAAGATGGAGGAGGACGCCAACCTCTACGAAGAAATTGAGGCGGTGGATAACTATATTTACATATTAAATGTGAGGTATGCAGGGGATCTCTGTTACGAAAAAGAGATTGACGGGGACGTGGAAAATATCCGCGTACCGAGCATGATTCTGCAGCCGATCGTGGAAAATGCCGTGCAGCACGGCGTCCGCGACCGCATGGAGAATGCCAGGATCTGGCTGCGCGTGGCGCGTGAGGAGGGGCAGCTCTGCGTGACGGTGTGCGATAACGGTGTCGGCATGACTGAGGCGCAGATCCAGGCGGTGCTTTCCGGAAATATCCGCCAGGAGCGCAGGGAAGGGGATTCCACCGGAATTGGTCTGGATAATGTGATAAACCGGTTAAAGCTGTATTACAACCGGGAAGGTCTTTTCGATATTTACAGTGAGGGACCGGAAAAAGGAACGGAAGTGACGATTTTACTTCCGCTGGAAACAGAGGCAGGAGGAACGGATGTATCGGATATTAATAGCTGATGATGAGGGAATTATGCTGGAATCCCTGAAGAATATTATTTCTCAGCATTTCGGCGGACAGTGCGAGGTGGCGACGGCAAAATCGGGGCGGATCGTTATCGAACAGGCGGAAATCTGCCACCCGGACATCGTGTTTATGGACATCCAGATGCCGGGGATCAACGGCATCCAGGCGATTAAAGAGATAAGGAAGTTTAACACGTCGGCATTATTTTATGTGATTTCCGCGTATGACAAATTTGATTACGCAAAGGAAGCGCTCAACCTGGGTGTGGAAAAATACCTCACCAAGCCGATTACAAAAAGTACGGTTATCGCTGTTGTGGAAGAGGCGATGAAGAAGGTGGACCAGAACCGCAAGGTGCGCAGCGACCAGCTTCAGATACAGGAAAAGCTGGAGATCATCGTTCCGGTGGTGGAGAGCGGTTTTGTAAACAATGTGATGTTTCAGAATGATGCCAGCGATATGGATTATTACAGGCTCCTGCTGGATATCAGGGAGGACTATGGATATGTGATGGCCATCCAGTTCGGCACTTCGATAGAAAACGGCAGACTTATCAGTCCGGTCGGCATGAACATTAAGGCGCAGGAATTTTATCCGGAGCTTTCCGCAATTATCAAATCATACTTCCACAGCATTACCGGTCCGATGATGTCAAACCGGGTGGTTGCGGTGGTGCCGCATGCCGGGGATGCGATTCCGTATGACGAGCGTATCCGCATCATCGAGACGGCGCGGGAGATGGCGAACCGTCTGGAGGAGCGTCTGGAAGCGAAATTCCGCGTGGGCATCGGCAGAATCCGCAGGCTGGAGGAGCTGAGCGGTTCTTACCAGGAGGCGGTGCGCGCGCTCAGCGACCAGATCAGCCGGGTCGTTCACGCGGAGGATCTGCGGCTGGAGGGCAACTACGAGGAATCCTTTCCGGTGGACACGGAAAATAAGTTTTTTCGTATGCTGCTGAAAGGGGACTTAAATGGAACGGTGTCGGCGGCGAATCAGTTTTTTGACTGGATGGTGAAATGTTACCCGGAGGATAAAAATAACATTCGCCTGAAGGTGCTGGAGTTTGTCACCTGGGGCGAGCGCGAGGCGTTCCATGTGGGGGCGATGAATTATGGCTTCAATTCACGCCGCGGTTATCTGGATACGGTGATAGCGCTGGAGGATTACGAGGAGATCCGCGCATGGTTCCTGGAAAAAATGATGCAGATCTGCTGCAGCATCCGCGACAAAAATGAGGACCGTTCGGAGTCGCTGGTGGAAAAGGCGCGCAGCTATATGCAGGAAAATTACAGCAGGGACATTTCTCTGGACGACGTTTCGAAGGAAGTGAATGTCAGCCCGTATTACTTCAGCAAGATTTTCAAGGAGGAGTCCGGGGAAAACTTCACGGAGTATCTGGCGAACATCCGTATCAATAAGGCGAAGGAGCTGCTGGAGGATGCGGAGCTTTCCATCAAGGAGATCGGCGTGATGAGCGGCTACACCGATCCGAATTATTTCAGCAGGATTTTTAAAAAGCACACTGGGATAACTCCAAGAGAGTACAGGGAAAGGTATTGCGGATGAGCATGGGAAAACGGATGCGAAGAAGGATGTTTTTTGTGATGCTGGCGCTGGCGCTGACCGGCTGCGCCAACAGCAGACAGGAAAACGAGAATACAGTGGAGAGTGATGCTCCGATGCAGATCGGGCTGAGCTTTGATTCGTTTGTAATCGAGCGCTGGACGCGCGACCGCGATATGTTTGTCTCGACGGCGCAGGGCATGGGCGCGCAGGTGAATGTGCAGGTAGCGAACGGTGATGTGCAGGAGCAGATATCACAGATTGAATACTTTATCAAGAAAAAGATGGACGTGATCGTGGTCATTGCGATTGACGGGAATGCGCTGACGGATGTCATGAAAAAGGCACAGGAGGAGGGCATAAAGATTATCAGCTATGACCGTCTGATCGACAATGCCAACGCGGATCTCTATATTTCTTTCGATAATGAGATGGTGGGAACGCTGATGGGTGAGACAATGGCGGCTGCCTGTCCGGAGGGCGGAAATATTTTTGCGATTAACGGTTCGCCGACGGATAATAATGTGACGGACGTGGTCAGAGGCTTTACGGAAGCAATCGAAGGGACGGGACTGAAGATTGTCTATACAGATTATTGCGAAAACTGGCTCGCCGAGCTTGCCTACGATGCGGTGAATGAGGGGCTTGCGCAGACGGACGACATCGCAGGCGTGATGTGCGGAAACGACGACCTTGCAAGCCAGGCGATCAAGGCGCTCGCGGAAAACCGCCTTGCCGGGAAGGTGACGGTGGTCGCGCAGGACGCGGAGCTCTCTGCCTGCCAGCGCATTGTGGAAGGCACGCAGACCATGACAGTTTACAAGCCGGTGGAGGAGCTGGCGAAAACGGCGGCGGAATTTGCGGTGAAAATCGGACGGGGTGAGGATATCACGACGGAAATTGATGGGAAAACCGCTTTCGATGGGACCTACGACGTACCGTGCTACTACATTGAGCCGATTGCGGTCACTGCGGAAAATATGGACAATATCATTATAGAGGGTGGATTTCACCGGGCGGAGGATGTGTATTTGAATATTCATTAAAACGCAAAAAAGTACCTGTTTTTGTGATTCGGGAATATTACAAAAGACAGGTATTTTTTCTCAATTTTTTGTAAATTTAACGGATTTGGAGAGTTAGCGGTTGCGAAAATAAAAAAAATGATTTATCATAAAACAAGAACAGTTACAGCCAATATGATGTTAGGAGGGAACACATGATTTCAGGGCAGGTAATACAGACATCCATAGATGAATTGCGCGCGATCACAAGAATTGATCTGTGCGTTTCAGATTTAGAGGGAAATGTTGTCGCTTCCACGATGCCCGAGGACGACATGCAGCGTGATGCGATTCATTTTTTTGTAAATTCGGCGGCCGACAGCCAGGTAATGCAGGGATACCATTTTTTTAAGATTTTGGACGACGGCGTTCCGGCGTATGTGCTGGTTGCGCGCGGCAACGGTGAGGACGCATACATGATTGGAAAAATCGGCGTCAGTCAGATCCAGAATCTGATTATTGCATATAAAGAGCGCTATGATAAAAATAATTTTATTCAGAATATTTTGCTGGACAATCTTTTGCTGGTCGATATCTACAACCGCGCGAAGAAGCTTCATATTGATATAGAAGCAAAGCGCATCGTTTATCTGATCGAGACGCGCCAGGAAAAGGATACCAGCGCGCGCGAGCTGGTAAAGACAATGTTCGCAGGAAACCCGCATGATTTTATCACGGCGGTTGACGAAAAGAGTATCATTCTTGTGAAGGAGCTGGCGGAGGACGAGGAGTACGAAGCGGCGGAGCAGGTGGCAAAGACGCTTCTGGACATGCTGAACAGCGAGGCGATGTCGCAGGTGCGCGTTGCCTATGGCACGATCATCCATGAGATCCGTTCTATTTCCAAGTCCTACAAAGAAGCGAAGATGGCGCTGGATGTAGGAAAGATTTTCTACGAGGACAAAAAAGTCATTGCGTACAGCACGCTTGGTATCGGTCGTCTGATCTATCAGCTTCCGCTTCCGCTGTGCGAAATGTTTATGAACGAGGTGTTCGGCGGGCAGCAGCTTCCGGATTCTCTGGATGAGGAAACGCTGACGACGATTAATAAATTCTTTGAGAACAGTCTGAATGTTTCCGAGACCTCCAGACAGCTCTACATCCACCGCAACACGCTGGTGTACCGTCTGGAAAAGCTGCAGAAGAGCACCGGACTGGATGTGCGCGTATTTGAGGACGCGCTGACCTTCCGCATCGCGCTTATGGTATCAAATTATATGAAATACATGGAGCGGGAGGAGTACTAGGATTGCATACAGGAGGAAGATTATGATTAAGTTATATGACGGCGGCGCTTATCTGGTAAACGGCGCTGAGATTATCGAGGATAACGCGGAGGCGGGTGCGAAGATTACGCAGCTTACCGGAGGCGTTCCTGCAAAGGAGGAGGCGGCGAAAGAGACGATCGCCTATGGCATTCTGGAGAGCCACAATGTTTCCGGGAATATGGAGAAACTGCAGATCAAGTTTGACAAACTGACTTCTCACGACATCACATTTGTCGGAATTATCCAGACGGCGCGTGCGTCGGGGCTGGAGAAATTTCCGGTGCCGTATGTGCTGACGAACTGCCACAACAGCCTTTGTGCGGTCGGCGGTACCATCAACGAGGATGACCACATGTTTGGTCTTACCTGCGCGAAGAAGTACGGCGGCGTTTATGTTCCGCCTCATCAGGCGGTTATCCACCAGTTTGCACGTGAGATGCTTGCAGGCGGCGGCAGAATGATTCTCGGTTCCGATTCCCACACCCGCTACGGCGCACTCGGCACGATGGCCATGGGCGAGGGCGGACCGGAGCTGGTAAAGCAGCTTCTCTGCAAAACCTACGATATCAACATGCCGAAGGTGGTCGGCGTTTATCTGACCGGCAAACCGATTGCAGGCGTGGGACCGCAGGACGTTGCGCTGGCGATCATCGGCGCAGTGTTTGCCAACGGCTATGTAAATAATAAAGTGATGGAGTTTGTGGGACCGGGCGTTGCGAACCTGAGTGCAGACTTCCGCATCGGCATCGACGTTATGACGACCGAAACCACCTGCCTGTCCTCTATCTGGCAGACGGACGACACCATTAAGGAATTTTACGAAATCCATGAGCGCCTGGAGGATTATAAGGAACTGCAGCCGGGCAAGGTTGCATATTATGACGGTATGATCTACGTGGATCTCTCCGAGATCCGCCCAATGATCGCGATGCCGTTCCATCCGAGCAACACCTACACGATCGAAGAACTGAATGCGAATCTTGACGATATCCTGGCGGATGTGGAAAAGCGTGCGCTGGTGAGTCTGGACGGTGCGGTTGATTTCACGCTGCGCGATAAGGTGCGCGACGGCAGGCTGTACGTGGATCAGGGAATCATCGCGGGCTGCGCGGGCGGCGGCTTTGAAAATATCTGCGCGGCAGCCGATATTTTAAAGGGAGCTTCTATCGGAGCGGATGAGTTTACACTGAGTATTTACCCGGCAAGCACGCCGATTTATATGGAGCTGGCAAAGAACGGCAGACTTGCCGATCTGATGGCGACCGGCGCGATCGTAAAGACGGCATTCTGCGGACCGTGCTTCGGCGCGGGCGATACGCCGGCAAACAACGCGTTCAGTATCCGTCATTCTACAAGAAACTTCCCGAACCGCGAGGGAAGCAAGCTGCAGAGCGGACAGATTTCCTCTGTTGCGCTGATGGATGCGCGTTCGATCGCAGCGACGGCGGCGAACAAGGGTTATCTGACGGCGGCGACCGACATGGATGCAAACTATACGAACCCGAAATATTTCTTCGACAGCACGATTTATAAAAATCGCGTGTTTGACAGCAAGGGCGTGGCGGATCCTTCGGTGGAGATCAAATTTGGTCCGAACATCAAGGACTGGCCGGCAATGCCGGAGCTGACCAAAAATCTGGTGCTGAAGGTGGTTTCCGAGATCCACGATCCGGTGACGACGACGGACGAGCTGATCCCGTCCGGCGAGACATCCTCCTACCGTTCCAACCCGCTCGGTCTGGCAGAGTTTACGCTTTCCAGAAAGGATCCGGCGTATGTGGGACGCGCGAAGGAAATCCAGAAGGTGGAAAAAGCCCGCGAAGCAGGCGAGTGCATCAGCGAAGCCTTCCCGGAAATATGCGGAGTGATGCAGAAGATAAAGGAAGTCTTCCCGGAAACCTGCAAGAAGAACACCGGTTTTGGCAGCACTATTTTTGCCGTGAAACCGGGCGACGGCTCCGCGCGTGAGCAGGCGGCTTCCTGCCAGAAGGTGCTCGGCGGCTGGGCAAACATCGCCAACAGCTACGCTACCAAGCGCTATCGCTCCAACCTCATTAACTGGGGTATGCTGCCCTTCCTTATCGACGAGGGCGAGCTTCCGTTCAAAAACGGCGACTACCTGTTTATCCCGGACATCCGCGAGGCGGTAGAGAGCAGGGCGAAGGAGATAAAGGCATATGTGGTCGGAGATAGTTTAAAAGAATTTACCTTAAAGCTCGGCGAAATGACCGACGATGAGCGTACAATCATTCTCGACGGATGCCTGATCAACTACTATAGACACTGATAACAGACTTCCCGCGGAAGGCGAAAGCCGGATGCGGGAGGTTCGTTTGTTTCATAGGTATATTATGTTATTAACATATCCAGCGTGTTTTTTGAAAGAAGAAAAGGGCTATTCTGTTATTTTTCCGGACTTAAATTATACAGCGACCTGTGGTGACACTTTGGATGAAGCATTTTCAATGGCGGTGGATTGCCTCGCAGGGTATCTCTACTCTTGTAAAATGGATGGGGAACCTGTTCCGGATGCTTCTGAGTTAAGTGATTCTCTGCTTGTGGATGTTCAGCGTGAGCTGGAGTTGGATGTGCAGGAAGGGTTTGTGAATATGGTTGCCGTAGATGTGGAAGAATATGCCAGACAGCATTTTAACAAATCTGTAAAAAAGACATTGACAATTCCGGCGTGGCTGAATAAGGCGGCGATGGAGCAGAATATTAATTTTTCTCAGGTGTTGCAGGAGGCATTAAAGAAAAAACTGCGCTTTGGGCGGTGAAAATTGGCGGGGTGATGGGATGGAAACAAGGAAAAAGAAACTCCCGATAGGAATAGAAATGGGCTTATATAAAGAAATCGAGCGCTATCAGCCGTTTAACGAGCAGGAGACGCGCGACCGGGAGCTGATGCTGCGCTATATCAGGAGCTGCTCTGATTATCTGGAGAGGGAAAATCTGGTGGCGCATTTTTCGGCGTCCACATGGACGGTCAATAAAGAACATACGAAGATACTGATGGTGTATCATAATATTTATGATTCCTGGTCATGGAGCGGCGGACATGCGGACGGAATCGGGGATCTGGCGTCCGTGGCGCTGCGGGAGCTTACGGAGGAGACCGGCGTAAAGCACGCGTCGCTGGTCAGCCGGGACATTTTCAGCCTGGAAAGTCTGACGGTGGATGGTCACATAAAAAGAGGCATGTATGTGCCGAGTCACCTGCATCTGAATGTTACTTATCTTGCGGAAGCGGACGAAAAAGATACGCTGCTGGTAAACGAAGAAGAAAACCAGGCGGTGAAATGGTTCCTCAAGCCCACAGGACTAGCTTCGCGGCGCAGTAGGTGTCTGAGGCTGTCTTGAACAGTAGCAAATTATACAACAGCAGTCAAAAGATACCACAAACGGCACTTTTATGAGTGCCGTTTATTGTTATAATTATTATATGATGAGGCTCATTTGTCGGGCAGCTCATATAATATCGGGTGCTGCATAAAAGGGGGAAAGCTTAAATGAGATATGGATATTTTGACGAGAAGAACCGGGAATACTGCATCGACCGCGTCGACGTGCCGGTTTCCTGGACGAATTACATTGGGGTGGAGGATATGTGCGCGGTGGTGAATCACACGGCGGGCGGCTATCTTTTTTACAAGACGCCGCAGTATCACCGCATCACACGGTTCCGTCCGAACGGGGTGCCGATGGACCGTCCGGGGCATTACGTGTATCTGCGCGATGAGGCGGACGGCGATTACTGGAGTATTTCCTGGCAGCCGGTAGGAAAGCCGCTTGATAAAGCAACTTATTGCTGCAGGCACGGGCTTTCCTATTCCACATATGAATGTGTGTACAAGGGGATTAAGGCGTCGCAGCGCCTGATGATTCCGCTGGGAGACAACGTCGAGCTTTGGGATGTGAAGATCAAAAAGGAGAGCGGCGGGGAGCGGCATTTGAGCGTCTTTTCCTACTGCGAATTTTCATTCCACCATATCGACATGGATAACCAGAACTTTCAGATGAGCCTGTACGCCTCCGGTTCCTCCTGCGAGGACGGCATCATCGAGTATGATTTATTTTATGAAGAGTTTGGCTATCAGTATTTTACGGCAAATTTTATTCCGGACGGTTTCGACTGCGTGCGCGATAAATTTATCGGCGCGTATCGGACGGAGAGGAACCCGATCGCAGTGGAAAAAGGCGTTTGCGGCAGTACGCATGAAAAGGGCGGAAATCACTGCGGAGTTTTGCAGAAACGCATTATTTTAAAGCCGGGAGAGGAAATACGGCTGGTGTTTATGCTCGGTGAAGGAAAAAGGGAAGATGCAAAGACAATCCGCGAAAAATATCGTATAATGGAAAATATAGATGAGGCGGCGGAAAAATTGGCGGCGTACTGGGAGGATAAGCTTTCCAGACTGCAGGTACATACGCCAAGCGACGATATGAATACCATGCTGAACACCTGGAATCTGTATCAGTCGGAAATTAACATATTGTTTTCGCGCTTCGCGTCCTTTATCGAGGTGGGCGGGCGCACAGGGCTTGGCTATCGCGACACGGCGCAGGACGCTATGACGGTGCCGCATTCGAACCCGGGAAAATGCCGGCAGCGGATCGTGCAGCTTTTAAATGGGCTTGTATCAAAGGGTTATGGATTGCATTTATTCGATCCGGCATGGTTTGAACCGCAGGAGGAAGCGCGCCCGTTTGCCTCCCCGACGGTGATCCCGATGCCGGATAAAAACGACCGCATTCATGGTCTGAAGGACACCTGTTCGGACGACGCGCTCTGGCTGATTCCCTCTATCATGGAGTACATCCGGGAGACGGGTGAGACAGAGTTTCTCGATGAGGTAATCCCCTATGCGGATGAGGGAGAGGGAACCGTTTATGAGCATATGAAGCGGATACTGGATTTCTCTGCGGAGCAGGTCGGTACGCACGGCGTTTGCCTGGGGCTGCGTGCGGACTGGAACGACTGCCTGAACCTTGGCGGCGGGGAGAGCGCGCTGGTTTCCTTCCTGCATGTGTGGGCGCTGGAGCATTTTCTGGAGGCGGCAAAGCTGAAAGGAATGACAGAGGATATCACGAAATATCACACAATGTACGAGCACGTAAAAACAATATGTCAGACGCAGCTCTGGGACCAGGAGTGGTTTATCCGCGGCATCACAAAAAGCGGACGGCGCATCGGCACCAGCGAGGATAAAGAAGGGAAGATCCATCTGGAATCAAACGCCTGGGCGGTGCTTTCCGGTGCGGCTACGCAGGAGCAGGGCGAGCGGGCGATGGACAGCGTGGACAAATACCTGTACACGCAGTACGGAATTATGCTGAACGGTCCGTCTTACACCGTGCCGGATGAGGAGGTCGGCTTCGTCACCAGAGTGTATCCGGGCGTGAAGGAAAACGGGGCAATCTTCAGCCATCCGAATCCCTGGGCGTGGGCGGCGGAATGCAGGCTTGGAAGAGGCGACCGTGCAATGAAATTTTATGAGGCATTGTGTCCCTGCAGGCAGAACGACATGATAGAGATCCGTGAGTCGGAGCCGTATTCCTACTGCCAGTTTATCATGGGAAAAGAGCACACGGCATTT
>CABRSG010000032.1 GCA_902473545.1 uncultured Lachnospiraceae bacterium
AAACTGTCCCTTGCCCGGCCAGTTAAAAATTTCCCAGTCTCTCAGCTCGCCTCTCGGTCCCACCGCAATATTTCCGGTTCCCAGACCGCCCAGAAGAAATTTAGCCACTGACGCATCTCCCTGATAAGAGATTTCGCCTCCCGTCTTAAACAGTTCCACCTTTGCATGCAATGCTTCTTTATTCATTTCATAATCCTCCTACTACTGATATCATTATCCTTTGACGCCTACATGGGTCATACTCTTCACAATCCACTTCTGTCCGATAATAAATACGATCAGCACCGGCAGTATCGACAGTACGACCGCTGCAAACTCTACATTATCTCCCGTTGCATACGGTTGACGAATGGACAGAATTCCTACCGGCAATGACAATTTTTCCGTATCATTAATCATGATAAACGTTGTAAAATAATCATTCCAGGAAAACGTAAATACAATGATCGCCAGGGATGCCAGCGTGGACTTTGCCATCGGTACCATAATTTCCACAAACGTGCGGATGGGTCCGGCTCCGTCAATAGCTGCTGCCTCATTCAGTTCTCTTGGAACCGACAGAAAAAACTGCCTCATCATAAATACACCAAAGGCACCGGCAAGCCCCGGGCAGCTTGCCCCCAGAATAGAAGGCAGTGTAACGGCAAGCGACGTGTTAATAACTCCCAGAAGGTTCATAATTTTATATAGCGCAACAATCGTCACCTGTACGGGGACCATCATCGCTACCATCATCATGCCAAACATCAGGTTTTTTCCCGGAAAATTAAATTTCGCATATGCGTATCCCGCAATCGCCCCGTGAAATACCATGCCAAGTGTAATTACGGTACTCATCTTCAGGCTGTTTCCCATAAATGAAAAAAACGGAATTGTGTCGGAAAACAGTTTTGCATAATACTTCAGTCTCATCTCTGAAAAGGACGGCGGCAGCCACTTTGGCGGCAGCGCAGTCGCCTCACTATAGGGCCGCAAAGATGCGGAAAACACCCACAAAAATGGTGCGATCATGATAAATGCGATCATCAGCATAATAATCGTAAGCAGGATATGGCTCACCTTTATTTTTTTACCGAATACTGTAATTTTCCTATTCATAATGCACCCACCATTTACTTCCTACAAACTGAATGACTGTTACAACAGCAATTAATGCCAGCAGCATGATCGACAGCGCCGATGCCGTTCCGTAATCAAAGGATGTAAAACCCTTCTCCGCAATCAGCATGACCAGGCTTCGCGAGGAATCTCCCGGTCCGCCGCCGGTCAGTACATAAACTGATTCGTAGATTCTCAGGGCGCCCGTCACGTTCATAATCAGTACAAAGAAAATCTGCGGAGATGCCACCGGAATAATTATCCGAAAAAATCTCTGGAGGGCATTTGCTCCGTCAATACTTGCAGCCTCCAGCAATCCACGATCCACGTTCTGCAGTCCCGCCAAAATCAGCAGCATCGACATTCCGGCATTTTTCCAGCAGTCCAGGATCAATACGGATATCTTGGAAAAACTCTGATTGCTCAGCCAACCGATTTTCGAAATACCGATCTGCCCCAGATAATAATTGATCACGCCGGCATCCGTCTGAAAAAACGCCTGCCAGATAATTGCCACAAAAGTCAGTCCGACCAATGACGGAAAGAAATAAACGGACCGGAAAAATACACTGAGCTTTTTCGGTAAGATATCATCCACCAGGACAGCCAGAACCAGACCGGCTGCTGTATTGCCAACCGCACAGCAGACCGTATACCAGAGCGTATTCTTCAATGCCGTAAGCGAACGGGTATCCGAAAAGATTTTCTGGTAGTTTTTAAGCCCCACCCAGGCACTCGCGGTGGTAAACACGTTATACTTCTGAAAAGAAATAATGATGACCCAAATAATGGGGATCAGCACAAAACACAGGAACCCTATAAACGACGGCAGTGTAAACAAATATGCCGCTCTGAGTTCTTTTTTATTCCATTTTCTTTTATACCTCTTTTTGTTCAATACTATATTCCCCCTTATTTCCAGGAAAAAATCAAAGGGCGCCCCGAGAGCGCCCTCCATGTATTACTGAATTGCACTTTCAATTTCAGCCTATGCGTCATCCAATGCTGCCTGCGGCTCTTTTGCACCTGAGAATACTTCTTCGAGAGCGCGAAGTGTCGTCTGCTCCAAATCGCCAAAATAAGTCGGTGCAGAGATCGGGGATGCAATGGTAACCGCCTTCCAGATACCCAGGATGTTATCCGGAGTTGTTCCCATAATCGCCGTATCCGTAGCCAGCCCCTCTGTCGGCGGTACCTGCTGGCCTCCCGCTGCCACTGCAGTCAGTGTTTCATCAGAAACCATCTCTTTCAGAAGTGCAACTGCAAGATCCTGATGCTCTGTCGCAGAACTGATACACCACGCAGATCCTCCGTATACAGAGCCTTCCGTCTTGTTCACCGGCCACTGTACGCAATCAAACGTATCATTTGTCAGTCCTGCATCTATCCATGTATTCAGTACCCAGCGTCCCGCGCCAACCATAGCAAGCTTTTTCGCGGAGAACATCGTATATACATCAGAGCTGATCGGGTCCGGTGTAACCCCTTCTTTCACCATATCATTTAAGAAAGTTACTGCCTCTACCATACCCTCACTGTTGATCGTCGGTGTAACACCATCCTCAGCTACCAGAGAAGCATCATTTGTCGCCCACCACGGTGTCAACTGGAAGTAAGAACTGGACAGACCAAACCCATACACCTCATCTGTGGTCAGCGCTCTTGCCGTCTCCATAAATTCATCCCATGTCCAGCCATCCTGCGGATAAGCAATACCTGCTGCATCAAACATCTCTTTGTTATAGTAGACCACCATTGTCTGTGTCCCATTCGGCAGACCATAAATATTTCCATCCACGCTGAAACCGTCAAGAAGCACTTCCGCATACTCACCCTTCTTTGCGGTCAATCCTTCATCCGCATCAATGATATCATTCAGCGGAAGGAGCAGATCGTTGCTCACCGCCATCTGCGCAGCTTCCAGACCAATACTGATTACATCCGGGGCCTCGCCGGAGGTACACATCGTGATCCATTTCTGAACAAAATCAGACCAGGATTCTACCGGTACACAGGTCTGCTCCACCGTCACATCAGGATAAGCTTCATTAAAACGCGCAATCGCATCGTTCGCGATCTGCTCTTCTTCCGTATTACCCCAGTTTAATACACGCAGTGTTTCTCCTTCTGCACTTACGAGCATAGATGCCGAAAGCGCCATAGCAGCCGTGATACCTAATGCGGCAATTTTTTTGATCTGTTTTTTCATTTACTAACCCTCCATTCTTTTTGTGGAAACCTTTCCACATTTGGTTTTTTTAAAGAATTTCCCGCAGGAAATTCTTTATTAAATAACTGTTGCAAAACTCTAATTACTCATTGAAATATGCGCCTATTTCTAAGTTATTACTAATATATCACTATTCCTTTTCCTTGTCAAGCATTATTTGACTTTTTATCTATATGGAATCCGTTTCACCTTTCTATTTTTTGTATATTTTTACCATCTCCATTCGTCACGGTTTCTTTCTATTTTTATTTCTGCCCATTCTTAGTGCTCTCACCTATTCTCATCTGCGGCTCCAGAAGTACCAGCTTATTTTTATACCGTTTGCCTTCAATCATACCGATTACCATTTTTACGGCGCGTCTGGACAGCTCCGGAACCGGCTGTTCGACAACCGTCAGCTCCGGGACCGACACCTTGGAAATATATGTGCCGTCGTAGCCTACCACCTGAACATCCTCCGGAACATTTTTCTTCATCCGGCTAAGCTGCTTTAAAAATGCCATGGCAATGACATCCACTGCAAATATCCCATCAATATCAGGATACTTTTTTATAATATCCCGCGCTGTCTCCTCATAACGGCCATAATCAAAATCATTCCACTCCATTTCATACGAATATACCTTGACCCCATGCTTTTTCATAACGCGCTCAAACTCATAATGCCGCTCATGAGACGGTGAATCAACCACCAGCGCTCCCTGTACCTGAACCACACATTTGCAGCCGCACTCTATCATTTTCTCCGCTGCCAGACGGCCGCCGATCCTGTGATCGGATGCAACCGTCGGAATATGTTCTCCGAGAAAACGGTCCAGGGCCACGATAGGTCTGCTGACACTCGCATAATCCTCCAGCGCCAGCGTATGCCCGCCCGCGATAATGCCGTCTACAATGTGCCGATTCAGCATATTTAAATATTCCTTCTCATAATTCTGTTCGCTGTAGGTACTGCATATCATTGTCTTGTAGCCATTTTTCAGCAATTCTTCCTCTGCATACAATACAAATTCCGCAAAAAAAGGATGAGAAATCTTAGGTATAATAATTGCCACAATTCCGCTTTTTTTGTGAAGAAGATTCCTCGCCAATTCGTTTGGAATATAATTCAGTTCTTCCATCGCATCCTGTACTTTCTTTCGCGTTTCCGCCGATACATACCCGGTCTCATTCAAGACTCGCGACACAGTTGCCACGCCCACACCTGCCCGCTGAGCAACATCCTTTATACTGGTCATACTTATTGATCTCCCATTTCATTAAACTAAAAATCATATGATATTTTCGCAGATTTCTCTGACTGCCGCAAGTACTTCCGTCCCCGGTCAGCGACGATCGCGGAACCGCCAGCACCGTGCAGCCAATGTGCGGCTTATCTCCGCCCCGGAGCACGATCCTCTCCCAGCTCTGTAATCTGCACCGTAATCTCAGAAAACGTCAGTTGTTTCTGATATTTTAGGTTTTCACTCAATTCCATGTCTCCCCGTTATTTCTAAAATCATCCGCCTAATCTTTATATTCCCCGGCGCTGCCGGTATTCCGCGATCTCTATCGCATCCTCGATCTCCAGATCACGCTCCCCGGCAAGCGATTCCAGATGATGCCGGAATTCATGCAGCAGCACTTTGCGCAGCCGTTTCGCCAGATCTTCCTTCGGCAAATGTCCGTACACCTGCGCAAAAGAACCGTAATAAATCACAATGAAGCGCCCAAGATGGTGCTGCCTGCAATATTCGCCCATGATAAAAAGCTCATGGTCAACGCCTTCCGGGTGGTATTTCGGATGTTTGCGCGCAAAACCCCCGCCGTTCAGCTCCCGGAAGAACTCTTCCGGAAAAGTCTGAACAATTTCCTCTATCATATCCTGAAATTCCTCAAAAGAAACCATACTGCCGCCTTTCCTATTGTGTCAGAAGCGTTTGAACCATTTCTTCCACTGTAACACACACCAGTTTTCCTTCTTCCGAAAGTTTCAGCAAGTCCTTCTCAAAACCACTTCTCGAAAACAAATAATACCTAACCGTGGCACTTTCTCTATACACCTCTTTTTTCTTTAATAACAGATATTCTGTCATTGAGAACGCTGTCCTCTTATACTTACACTCTCCAAGCAAAACATGCTTTTTGCTTAAATCGATTGCCATAACGTCGATCTCTGTCTCATATGTGAACTTTTTTTCTTTTCCCGAAGCCTGTTCTTTTTCTGTTTTCTGCGTTTTTCCCCACCAGCGTCCAATTTCAGCATAATGCACAGGTAACTGCCCTTTTCTGTTCTGAAAACGAATATATTCTCTGCAAATCTCTTCGAAAACAACGGATACATATTCGTCTAATTTAGGAAGCACAAAATACTTGCACACGCCTTTTGCATCTCCCGTTTCCAGCTCTGAAAAAAACGGAAAAACAAACGAATACCAAAAGCGAAAAAAATTATCCGCCAATTTATATAAACCGCGACTTGAATTTGCATGTTCTTTAATCGTATCAGATACAGAAAATTCTCTCACAACAATTTCCAAATCTATCAGATTTCTCAAATATGCACTTAATTTTGTTTTTTCTATCTGCGTTTTGTTGTAAATATCATTTAAACCGGTATTACCAAGTGCAATCGCTTCAATAATTGTATTGTAAACTGCCGTTTCCCGCAATTCCTGGCGCAGCAAAAATTCAATTTCACTGTAAAGTGTGCAGCCTTTTGTCAAAATATTTTTTGTGATATTCTCTTCCAGAGAAAGCTTCCTGTCAAACTGGGTTAAGTAATGCGGAACACCTCCCAGAATTGCATACGCTGTCAGCTGCTCTTCCGGAGAGTAATCCGGGAAAAACCGGACAGCATCCGCAAAAGGCATTGCCTCCATCTTGTAAATCCCGGTTGCTCTTCCATATAGCGGATTCTTTTCAGCAAGCAGCTCTTTCTCAATAAAGCTCATCGCACTGCCGCAAAGGATCAGCATAACATTCTTATCGCGCAGTTTTTCGTCCCAAAGATTCTGCAAAATAGACGGTATACTGCTGTTTCCCCTGCACATATACGGAAACTCATCAATCACAAGCAGCTTTTTTCCGGCTCCCGGAAACTCCAGAATGCTTTCCAATGCCTGCTCCCAATCCCGAAATTCTCTGACATAACGTGCAATCGGCATGTCCTTCTGTAATATTTTTTTGGAAAAAGCCTGCAGCTGCTGATAATCGGTGCATTCGCGGCAGGAATAAAAAACATGTTCTTTATTTTTGCAAAATTCCCGAAGCGTTTCTGTTTTGCCCACGCGGCGGCGGCCCTATAATACGATTAGCTGCCCCTTTTCTTCCTCATACTTACTTTCAAGAAACGCCAGCTCATTTTTTCTTCCAATGTACATAAAAATGCCCTCCGGCTTTTTATTTATATAATCACGATTATTATAATCACAATTATATAAATATTATACGCACACAGGACATTTTTTACAAGACTTTTTATGTAAATGACCGTACGATCCGTTTCTGCTTATAGAAATAATAAATGATCATCGCCGCTGCAGTCACTACCCAGGTGATCGGGTAACAGGCAATAAGCTGCTCAAGCGTTCCATTCGGCACAATAAACATCACCCAGAGCACACGCAGAAGACAGACGCCAACCAGCGTCATAATGGTTGTCACCAGCACGCTGCCCTGTGCGCGCAAAGAGCCGGAATAAATCTCGATAAACGCGAACAGCCAGTAGGTAGGCGAAATAATCCGCACCATACGCATTCCGATCTGCACAACACCGGCATCCGATGTAAAAACGCCGAACAGGTACTGCCCGACAAACACGATCAGCGCGCTGAGCACCATCTCGGTTGCCACTGTCATCAGCAGGCAGTCCCGCGTTCCCTTGCGCACACGATTCCACTTTCCGGCGCCGAAATTTTGTCCGACAAAGGTTGTCACCGAAATACCGAATGCTCCATTGATCATCCATACAATGCTGTCGATTTTTCCAAAAGCAGCCCATGCCGCCATTGTATCTACACCAAGATTATTCAGGGATGCCTGCAATAGCACATTCGAAATGCTGTACATGCTCGACTGAATACCGGTGGGAAGTCCGATGCGCAGCATCTTGCTCAGCATATCCCTCTGTATCCGGATCTCGCCCAGCCGCAGCTCCATCTCCTCGGTATGATACATCAGTGCACGCGTAACCAGCACAGCGCTGACTGCCTGCGAAAACAGGGTGGCAACTGCCACGCCGAGCACGCCAAGGCGAAGTCCGAGCACCAGCGCCAGATCGAACACGATATTAATAATGCAGCAGATAATCAGATAATACAGCGGTCGTCTGGAGTCGCCGATCGCACGCAGAATTGCGGAACCCATATTGTAAATCAGCACAAACACCAGCCCGGCAAAATAGATCCGCACATACATCACAGAATCGTGCATCAGCTCTTCCGGCGTATTCATCTGCGCAAGCAGCATCGGCGTCACCACCACGCCGGCCAGTCCGATGAATATGCCGAACAGAACGGAAAACGCATAAGCGGTATGCAGCGCCTTCTGCAGCTCCTCCCGCTTCTTTGCTCCAAAATACTGTGAAATGATAACCGTTGCCCCGGAGGACAGACCGGTAAAAAAGCCAACTACCAGATTGATGATCTGGCTGGAGGAACCGCCCACGCTGGACAGTGCTTCTTTTCCCGCAAATCTGCCTACTACAACGGCGTCCACCGTGTTATATAATTGCTGAAAAAAGGTACCAATTAAAATCGGGAAGAAAAAAATCAGAAGCTGTTTCCAGATAACACCTTCTGTAATCTTCTCCCCCATTCCGCTTCCGTGCGGTCTTTCGTGCACGCCTTTGTGCATCTTCTGTGCTGCCCTCATAATCTGTAGTCCCTGCTTTTCTTCTGCGTTCCATTCTGCAAATCAGACTATCACAACTGCCCTCTTTTTGCAATAGGTAAACAAAAATATCTGTTGCTTCGCGGAAACATTTTATCGCGTTATGATTCACAGTCACCCATATCAAGAACCCGGAGCATTGCTCTGCCCCGGGTTCCGAAATCAGCCGCCAGGCATTCTGCCTGCGCCTGTTATTTGTTTCTTATCTCTGCACACGTGCGCCTGCCCCGCCCATGATCGCTTCTACTTCCTTCTTGCTCGCCATCGTGGTGTCGCCCGGTGTGGTCATTGCCAGTGCGCCGTGCGCTGCGCCGTAGTTTACAGCAAGCTCTGCGTCGCCGGTTGTCATCAGACCATATACCAGACCGGATGCGAAGGAATCGCCGCCGCCTACACGGTCCATAATCTCCAGCCCTTTGTAGTCTTTTGCCTTGTAAATCTCGCCGTCCGCCCAGCAGATCGCGCTCCAGTCGTTTACAGTAGCCGTCTTAACCTCACGAAGCGTCGTTGCAACCGCCTTGAAGTTCGGGTAGGTCTTTGCAGCCTCGTTGATCATCTTCTTGTAGCCGTCCAGATTCAGCTCCTTCAGGTTCTCGTCGTTGCCCTCGATCTCAAAGCCAAGGCAAGCGGTGAAGTCCTCTTCGTTGCCGATCATAACGTCTACGTATTTCGCGATTTCTTTATTTACTTCCTGGGCCTTTGCCTGTCCGCCGATCGCGCTCCACATGGACGGACGGTAGTTGAGATCGTAGGATACCACGGTGCCGTATTTCTTCGCCGCCTTGATCGCTGCCAGAACGGTCTCGCAGGACTGCTCGGAAAGCGCCGCATAAATACCGCCGGTGTGCAGCCAGCGTGCGCCCAGCTCGCCGAAGATATAATCGAAGTCGAAATCTTCCGGTGTAGCCTTAGAGATTGCAGTGTTTGCACGGTCAGAGCATCCAACTGCGCCGCGGATACCGAAGCCTCTTTCTGTGAAATTCAGACCGTTTCTGCAGATTCTGCCGATACCGTCGGTCTTCATCCATTTGATAAGGGAAGTGTCAACGCCCCCCTGCAGGATGAAATCCTCCATCAGCTTACCAACCTCGTTGTCTGCAAATGCTGTGATGACAGCGGTTTTCATACCGAAGCATCTGCGAAGTCCGCGAACCACATTGTACTCTCCGCCGCCTTCCCATGCACGGAAAGAACGTGCGGTGCGGATCCTTCCCTCACCCGGATCAAGACGAAGCATAACCTCGCCCAGAGAAACTGCATCAAACTTGCACTCATTTGCCGGTCTTAAATTTAAATTCATGTTTTTCCTCCCTAATGCGGCATCGCCGCTCCTATTTAATTTATTTTTATTATGCGTTTACGTATTTTTCCAGTGTTGCAGCTACAGCGCCCGGTCCTGCGATCAGCTCTTTGAAGTAGGAAACTACCAGCGGAGCAATGCCAAGCGCGTACAGATCTACGCCGAAAATCGCCTGATTTTCCAGGATCGGACGGATCTTCTCTTCCACGCCTTCCGTCTCGCCAAGCTTAATGCCCTCTACATGCGGGCAAACGGTAGCCAGAAGCGGATCCGGGCTGAGTGTGAACGCATTTCCTTTATCGTCGATCGCCATCAGATAGCGAACCCATCCTGCAAGCACGAGTGGGATCAGCTTAAGATCCGCCACGTTCAGCTCGTCGGAAGCTGCGTATGCCTTGATGGTCTCACCAAAGCGGATCGCCAGCTTCTGTGAGGTATCGGTTGCGATACGCTGCGGCGTATCCGGCATGAACGGATTCGGCAGTCTGGTGTTGATAACCTCACCGATGAATTTTTCCGGATCAAGAATGCCCGGATTTACAACAACCGGAAGACCTTCCTTGTAACCGATCGTCTCAACCATCTTCTTCAGAACCGGATTGTTCATCTCCTCAGAGATCAGCTCATAGCCGAGCAGACATCCGTAAACAGCCAGTGAGGTATGCAGCGGGTTTAAGCAGGTGCAGACTTTCATCTTCTCCACTTTGTCTACGGTTTCTCTTTCTGTAAAGATGATGCCGCCCTCCTCCAGATTCGGTCTGCCGTTCGGGAAGGAATCTTCAATTACAAGGTACTGGCACTCCTCTGCGTTTACAAACGGTGCGATATAGGTATTCTTGGAGGTGATGACCGGTTCAAGCTCTTCCAGTCCGTCCGCTTTCAGGATCTCTTCTACCTTTGCATTCGGGCGCGGTGTGATCTTGTCGATCATGGTCCACGGGAAGCTTACCTTAGATTTATCATTTACATAGTCTACAAATCCAGCTTCGCCGACGCCGTTCTCCGCCCATACTCTTGCCAGCTTGTCGACCGCCGCGTACAGCTTGTCTCCGTTGTGGGAGCAGTTGTCCATGCTTACCATAGCGATCGGCTTCTGTCCGTCAAGATATCTCTCATAGAGAAGCGCAGCCACTTTTCCGATATAGCTGTCCGCCTGCTTCGGTCCTTTTTCCATGTCTGCCTTCACTGCCGGAAGCAGCTCGCCTGCTCCGTTCACCAGGCTGTAGCCCTTTTCTGTGATGGTGAAGCTTACCATCTGCAGAGAATCTGCGCGGAAGATTTCTTTCAGTCTGTCAAAGTCTGCCGTATTCTGCGGATTTACCGTAAGAGATTCCACAACGCTGCCTACTACAGTCTTCTCCACGGTACCGTCCACCTTCAGCGTAACCAGTACGGTGTAGCCGTCGTGCGGAATGTTCATTTTCTCCACGATCTCATAATCAAACCCCTCTGCAACTACCAGACCGCTGTCCCAGATCCCTTTGTTTAAAAGTTCCTGGAGTACATTCGCCTGGAATGCACGGAAAATATTGCCTGCGCCAAAATGGATCCAGCGCGGCGCCTCTTTTGTTTTTGCCTTGACTGCCTCGCGGTCGAACTCCGGAAGGCTGTACCCCTTACTCAGCCATTCCTGTCTGTTTGCTAAGCCCTGTTCGTTTAACTGCATACCTTTCTCCTTTCGATTTCTGGATGAAATCCATTGACATCTGCCTTAATTTTTCGCTTATGTAAGCGCTTACAATCATTATAATTCCGCAGAGGGTAAACGTCAAGCATTATTTCCGTTTTTAAAGGAATTTTCTAAAATCTGCAGAAATGCATTGCTATTTTATTTTTTCTATTGTATAATATAGACTAATCAGAAATTGCAATGTTGTGTAAGCGCTTACATTTTCTTTTCAAAGCTGCTGCACAAATCGCCGGAGTGCATTTCGAAGCCGGAGGTCGCTTATGAACATTTACGATATCTCAAAAAAAGCCGGCGTTTCCATCGCCACCGTATCGCGTGTCATGAACGGAAATGCCCGCGTCAGCGAAAAAACGAGACAAAAAATCCTGGCTATCATGGCGGAAAATGATTATACCCCAAATGCCTTTGCGCGCGGACTCGGCTTAAATACCATGAAAACCATCGGGCTTCTGTGCGCGGATTCCTCCGACCAGTTTTTCTCCCGCGCCGTGTATTATCTGGAGCGCGCGCTGCGCTCTAACCATTACGACGCCATTTTAAGCTGTACCGGCGCCGACTACGACACCCGTACAGAATATTTAAAGCGATTACTTGCAAAAAAAGTGGACGCCGTCATTTTAGTCGGCTCCAGCTTTATCGAAGCTGTGCCGGAGCGCAACCGCTATATTATCGATGCCGCCGAAGAGGTGCCCGTCATTATTTTAAACGGCTATCTGAGAGCGCCAAACGTCTACTGCTCGCTCTGCGATGACCAGGAAATCGTCCAGCAGGCTGCTTCTGTCTGCCTGGAGCACGGCAGAAGGGACCTGCTTTTCCTTTACCGCGCAGATTCCTACAGCGGCAGGCGCAAGCTGAAGGGCTTTAAGGAGGCGTTCGCCGCCGCAGAGCTGCCGCTCGATCCAAGGCGCATCGTTCTTTTTAACGGCAGTATCCCTGAGACAAGGGAAAAGCTTTTTACTGTCGCAGCGGAAGGTCTCGCTTTCGACACCGTCATCGCCGGGGACGACGAGCTGGCGATCGGCGCGCTGAAATACGCCAAGGCTATGAATTTTGACATTCCGTCACAATTTGCTATCATCGGCTACAACAATTCGCAGCTCGGCATCTGCTGCGAACCGGAGCTTACTTCAATAGATAATCAGCTCGAATTCTGCTGCAACAATGCGGTCGCCGCGCTGATGAGCGTGCTGGACGGCAAGCCCGCGCCCGGCAAGACCATGCTCTCCGCTAATATTTTGCAGCGGGGAACGACGGATTTCTTTGAAATCAGTTAATAAGAACCCACCGGGTTCTTCGCGCAGGCGGAAGCTTACCGCGCTTTTAGCCGGACGCATATAAATATTCTCAAGGAGGGTTTTACAATGAAACCATTTATGGACAAGGATTTTCTGCTTTCCACAGAAACCGCAAGGAAACTGTATCACAACTACGCAGAGGTTATGCCGATCCTCGACTACCACTGCCACCTGAATCCACAGGAGATCGCGGAGGACAGGCATTTCGGGAACATCACAGAAGTGTGGCTCGGCGGCGACCATTATAAGTGGCGTCAGATGCGCTCCAACGGCGTAGAAGAATATTACATCACCGGCGA
Organism: uncultured Lachnospiraceae bacterium; assembly: GCA_902473545.1. Taxonomy (GTDB): domain Bacteria; phylum Bacillota; class Clostridia; order Lachnospirales; family Lachnospiraceae; genus Marvinbryantia. Next base: position 12,785 of record CABRSG010000032.1, read on the forward strand.
CGCTCCGGCGCGCGAAAAATTCCAGAAATGGGCTGAGACGCTGGAAAAGCTGATCGGCAATCCGCTTTATCACTGGTCCCATCTGGAGCTGCAGAGATATTTCGGCTACACCGGACATCTCTGCGCAGACACAGCGGAAGAAGTATGGAACCTCTGCAACGAAAAGCTGGCGCAGCCGGATATGAGCGCGCGTGAGCTGATCAAACGCTCCGGCGTCACACTCGTATGCACCACCGACGATCCGGTAGATTCTCTGGAATGGCACGAAAAGATCAAGGCAGATGAGACCTTCGATGTGCAGGTTCTCCCGGCATGGCGCCCGGACAAGGCTGCCAATATCGAAAAGCCGACCTTCGCGGATTACGTTGCAAAACTT